>JANOSS010000154.1:0-15236 GCA_031415995.1 Caulobacter sp.
CCGCCGCGCCAGCGTCAAGCGACAGACCCTCGAACATCGGCGCTTGCAGCACCGCAAAATCGCCGCCTAGATATCAACCCCAGATGAGGCCAACCCTCCGCTAAATCCGCAGCCCGGCTGTCTCAAAACTTCTGACGACGTACAGCCGCAGGCCGAGCCCGCAGGGCGCTCCAGCGGGGTTGAGGCGACCGGTCGGCCGCGCTCCCACCTGGTCACGCTGAAGGGTCGCCATGGCTCCGCTTGTCAGACAATGCCGGCGCAAAGCCTATCCTGCACTCGACCCTTCGATGCCGTGTTCAGCATCATCGAGGCCGGGGGTTTCAGGTCGAGGCGGATGGGTTTCCCAGGGCTTCCAGGCGGGCCTGGCACAGGCCGATCACCCGCGCCCGCGACAGCTCGATCCGCTCCTGCATCCCCGCCTCGATCTCGGCCGCCGCAGCACGACAAGCCTCGCGACCCTTATGGCAAGCGGCTGTAATCTAATCATAATCCGCCCCGATGGGCTGATCTGTGAGGGCGCAACTCACCACAAGTCGTCGATGTGGCTAAAACCGCTTGCGAAGCAAGGGGTTACAACACCCCTTTTATCTTGCCCTCCGACAGATCTCAGACGATCAGCTTGGTCTCGACTAGCTTTCCGATATCATCGAAGGCCTCGTGGACAGCTCGTTTGACCTGGCTGTTTTCCGAGGAAGAGTTACTCTCGAAAGAGCCTGCCGAGTCGATCGTTACGATGTGCTGCGTAATATCGTCATACCAACGATCATCGGAGAAGCGCAGAGATTCGACCAATCTCAACATACGCGAAGAAGCGGCGTGAAGCTCAGATTGCGCTGGGGAACCGCTAGCAATGAGCGCCTTAAGTTCCAAAAGTATTTCTTTATCATCCATGACGTCAAATTCCATTATCTTGGTCGGCCCGGCACGACTGTGATCACACGGCCGGAGCTGGTGTCCGTGACTACAGTTATATTGTTTCCTGCATCATAGTGCCGTGTCCTACCTGGAATCGGATCAGGCGAAGCCCTACCGACTTGAACTGCATTATCCACAGCCGATGGGGGGATTCCCCTTCCTTGCATCTGGTCAAACGCATGTCCGGTGTATTGGCGACCTCCAACCTCACCTGGAGAATTGGTGCCTGGGGTAACGTCCATCGGAGAACCACGCCTACCGACCGGAGAAGTTGCCAGTGCTTCCGCACCTTCACGCGCGCCCCGCCGTGCTCCGATTCCAACCGCTGATTCTCCCGTGGGCCCGCCCAAAACGACGTCGGCCGCGATCATCGCTCCGTCTGCCAAAGCTCCCAGCGGGTCGCTCCGGATGTCGTCGATAATCGCGCCGATTCCGCGCTCGACCCGTTCGAACGACTCTCTGTTCTGGCGATCGACCACTGCATCACCAAGGTCGCGCCGTCGCTGCATCTGGTCGAAGCGGTCCTGCATCACCATCCCTGTCGGGTCTGTGTTGTTCACCGGATCGTTTGCGACATAGGCGTACCAGTTCATCCCGTCGTCGTAGCCCGTCGGGTCTGACTGGAGGAATCGCCCAAAGCTCGGCTGATACATCCGCGCCTTGAACGAGTAGAAGCCCAGCGAAGCGCCCCAGGCCTGGCCGGTGTATTGGTAGCGGCCCTGGTTGCCTGAGCGCGGCACGCCGTACTCGTCATAGGCATTGATCGCGTAGGCATTGCCGCTGTTGTCGGCCAGACCAATCACCGAACTGACCTGATCCTGCAGATAGAACCGCCGGTCGGTCGTGCCAGAGCCATTGTACCAGACCCAGTGCTCGTCCGGGTTAGGACCGGGCACATAGCGCCGGAACAAGGTCCCGGCATTGTCGAACTCCGAGACGATATCGACCCCGGAATAGGCCAGGCTGGTGGTGCCGCCGCCCTGCGTAATCGACCGGAGGCGGCCCATGGGATCATAGGCCACGCCCGTGCCGCCGCCGGCCGTCGAGGTCAGCAGATTATTGGCGATGTCGTAGGTGAACCCGTTGACGCCGTCATTGCTCAGATTGCCCCGAGCATCGTAGGCGGGGACACGCGTCCCGGCGCCGGTGATCTGGTTGAGGCCATTGGCCGTGTATGTCCCGGTGAGCTGCGTGCCCGTCCAGTCATAGAGGCTGTTGGAGCCGACCTTGGTGCGGATCTGGCTGGCCGGCGTGTAGGCCATGGTAATGGTCTGATCGTTGGCCGTGCCTGTCAGGTTATGGAAGATCGACGACAGTCGCGAGGCAGCGTCATAGCCGTAAGAGGTCGTCACGCCGTTCAGGCGGGTCAGAGCGGTCCGGCGCTGGAGGTTGTCGTAGGCGACCCCGACCAGGGTGGAAGACCCGGATTCCTTGGCCGCAGTGGTCCGATAGAGGTTGTCGTATTCGTAGGTGACATAGACGCCGTCAGGCCAGGTGATCCGGGTGCGGTTGCCGGCCAGGTCGTACTGATAGGCCATGGCGTAGCCATTGCCGGTCTCGGTCAGCACCCGGCTCAGGGCGTCATAGCCCAGGGTCACCGACGCGCCCGAGAGGCTCGCCGACGTGCGGCGGGCCAGATTGTCATAGGCGTAGACCTCGCCGCGCAGGCCGCTGGTCTGGCGATTGAGCGTATCGAACGCGAAGCTTATCGCTGATGATTGCCCGCGCCGCTGCCAGCTCGTGCGATTGTCGTTGGCGTCATACCCATAGAGATCAAAGTCCGTGGTCGAACTGCCCCCGCCGGTGGCGTTGGGGTAGCGCGCCTTCTCCAGCCGGTCGAAGCCGTCATACTGGTAGGTGGTCAGGTTGCCCTTGCCATCGGCCTCGGTCAGCGGCTTGCCGTTGTCGGTATAGGTGGTCTGGCGCTCGATGCGCGACGCGCCGGAGTTATAGCCGCTGGTGATCCGTATCACCCGATCTGCAGCGTCATACTCAGTGAAGGTCACCCGGTCAGGACCGTCCGAACCGGTGGTTCCCAGCGTGCAGGCCGAACTTGGCGGAGAGCCAAAGATCGCAGGGTTCATCCGCACCGTCGAGCAGGTCAACCGGTTGGCGCTGTCGTAGCTGAACTGGCTCAGGGTCTGGGTCGCGCCGCCGGCGTAAAAGCTCGCCTTGGTCTTGCGGCCCAGATTGTCATAGTCGTTCTGCGCCTGCTCCAGAACGCTGAACGAGTTCATGTCGGCCTGGCTTGTGGTCGTGCCGGTCTGAACCTGGGTGACCTGGCCGGTCGCATTGTAGACGGTGCGCGTGGCCGGATAGAGCAGCGCCCCGCCGCCATCGGGATCGGCGAGGATCTCGGCTTCCTTCTGGCGCATGCTGTCGAAGAAGCTGCGGGTGGTGTCGGCTGCGCCAGGGATGGGTCCATCGACGGTGATCACATCGCCCCGAGCATTGTAGGTCATCGACGTGGTCGCAGCCAGCGTGCCGGTTCCATTGCCGCTGGTGGTCGAGAGCGCGAAAAGGTTGCTGGCGAGGCTGGCCGAGCCCGTCTGATAGCCCGTCGTCGTCTTGACCTCGTCAGCTCCGCCGACGCAGGAGGCAAGGGTCGCGCAGGCCGACGTCCCCGTCTGAAGATAGATTGGCCCCGCGCCCTGTACGATCGTCCCGCCGCTGTTCTTGAACCAGGCGTAGTAGGGCGCGTAGCTGTAGCGGGTCTGCGGCTGCACCGCACCGGAGGTCGGCGCGGGCGAGGTCGCGGTCAGCACCCCGCCATGAGCGGTATCATAGGTGTAGCTGGTCGTGTTGTTGCGCGCATCCGTAACCGAGGTCGGCTTGTTGCAGACCTTCTCATCGCCGGCCGGACACGTGGCCGGATAGATCGCCGTCGTGCTCAGGGTCTGGGTGCCGGCCTTGTTGACGCGGCTTGCCGAGGTGATGCTGCCCCGCGCGTTGTAGACATAGGTGGCCTTGTTGCCCTCGGGAGCCGTGACCGCACTGAGCCGCCATTTAAGGTCGTAGCCGTAGGCCGTCGTCTTGTTGACCGGATTAGTCGCACTGGCGATCCGCGTGACGCGGCGCTTGGTGACCGGATCGACCTCAGTCGACAGGAACGTCATCGACTGTGTGTGGTTCAACGGGTCGGTGACCGTGTTCGTAAAATTATACTGGACAGGAATGTTCGGGCCGGGCGGCAGCGGGCCAAAGCCATATGTCCATGTCCCGCCGTTCGTGTAGGCGACCGAGGCGACCTGGGGCGTATCATTGACGGGTCCCCAGTTGACCGTGATGTCTTGGCCGCTGGTGCTGGTGGGTAGACGAACGCCGACCGAGCCCAAAGGAAAGAACAGGCGCGTCACCCGGCCAAGCGCGTCGGTGATGCTCTCCTCAGCCGGAGCGACAGCGAAGGTCAGGCTCGGCCACGTCCTGGAATAGACGCAGCTGAACGCCGAGGGCGCGCAGGCGTCATAGGCGTTGTTGAGCGCTGTCACCTTTGCAACGCGTTGCCACTCGTTGTCCCAGGCCGCGTCGTAGGCATATTGGAACTGCAGCTGATAGCCGAAGTTGTTGGTCACCGACTGCAGACGGCGAGCATATGGGCCGCTGGGGAGCTGAACCGAGCTATAGGTGTAGCTCAGCACCTCGCCGTTGGGGCGGGTCAACGAGGTGATCTGCCCCTCATTGGCGATATACGGCGTGTAGGTGCCCAGCCCCTTGTCAAACAGCGCCTTGGTGCCGTCAGCCAACGTGTAGGTGTAGATCGAGCCGTTCAAGACCAGCGTGGCGCCGGAGCCTTCCGCCGCCGTGAAGGTCGTGCCCGACTTGAGGAAAACGTCGGAGTTCCCTTCGAGGGTCACCGTGTAGATCGGACGATCGTTATCCGGCGGAATGAAGGGCGTGCGAGCGATGGTGCCGATGGCTGTGTCGCGCCAGGCGGCGGCCGTAAGATCCCAGGTACGGGTGTAGCTCAGGCCGCCCGCGCCGGCAGGGCCGATGGAGATCGGGGTGGCGTTGAAAGTGTAGTTGCCACCAGTGAGGTCAACCCCATTCGCGTCGACAAGCCGGTAGCTCTCTGGGGGCGGGATCTCTGACTGGGCCAGGGCGGCCGGAGCGATCCCCAGCAACGCCATGACCAGGAAACACTGACCGGCGAACAGACGAAACCGATTCAAGCCCATAGCCTTGGTCTCCATGCGGGAGCCCGCAAGCTCTGCAATTGTCTCGGCAGGATGCACAACCTTGAGGCGCGAGCTTGATTGCGATCCAAGGTGGTGTCAACGTTGCTGCTCCCTCACGTTGGTTCACGTTTTGGAGGACAGCATGTGGAATTCGAAGAAGCGGCTTTTTCTGGCGGCGGCTTTGGCGGCCGGGGCGTCAGCGTCGGCCCACGCCGAGACCATCACCTATACCTACGATGTCCACGGCCAGGTCGTGACCGCTGCGCGATCGGGCGGGACCACCAGCACCTACGCCTATGACAACGCCGCCAATCGCAGCTCGGTCACCAGCGCCGCCAGCGGCGCGCGAGCCGCCGCCGTCAAGAGTTCGCCCGCGACCACGCGGCCAACCTGGTCGGACTTCAAGGAAGAGAGCGCGACGACGGCGCCGGCCACGGATGCGTCGGCCGCCAAGAGCCCAGGTGCAAAATAGGCCTGAGATTTGCTGCAGAATATCAGCGGCTATCGCAGCCTATGTGGCCAGAGGTGCGGTTGCCCTCGGCCACGGATCGCCTCAACGGCGCGGCGCATCGGGATCTGCCGGCAAGATAATGGTGCAACGCTGAGACCGGCCATTGTTTCGGGGGGCCTTGCGGCACGTCTCCAAGGCGGCCCTATTCTCCCGCTCCAGCTCTGAGCCTATGACGAGCTGAGCCCAATCTTGCGGGCTAGCGTTAGCCATCAGCCGCGCGCCAGCCTCCCAACGGTCCAGCCTGAGCGTCGCGGCCGCCATCCGTTCCGGCAAGCTCCAGCTTGCGGGAAGGGCACGCGCGATCGGCCCGGAGAAGCACACCCACACGATCACGCCGGCGACGGCGCCCACGGCGGTCATGATCGCGACCTGGCGGACCTGCTCTCGCCCGGTGCGCTGCCGCTCGGCCAGGCGCTCCAGGGCCGCTGCCGCTGTGCTCACCTGGTGCACGGCGTTGGCCAGCTCCCGCCGACCCTGCTGCTGGGCGGCCTCCGAGGCCTGGCGAACCTCAGAGGCGAGGGCTTCCGGTGTCAGCCGCAGAGCGGGATGCGCCTGCATGGCGGCGAGGCTCTGGGCGATAGCCGCGAGGGTAGGCGAATAGTTCGGCGCCGTGCTCGGCAGACCCTCCAGCGCCGTGCGGAGCTGAGCTACCTCGTCCCTAAGCGCCTCGAATGCCTCGGCCGCCGCATCATGGGCCTCATCTTGCGCCATCGTTCCTCCTAACGACCAAGATCACGGCCCAAGCTCCGCCCCAGGCTGAGGGAACGTGTGAGGTCCTGGACCAGGTTTTGGCCCGGCATCGCGCCCGGTGACAGACCCAGCTCACGTCGGTGGCCGACAAGCACCGACTCCACCTGCGGATCACGAGCCAAGCCTCCGGCCAGATCCTTCATCCGGGCTTCGACCTTCTGGCGGGCGTCGGCGTTCTGCCATCCGGACAGTTCGGCGTGTTGCGTCTTCAACCGCGTCCAGCTCTCCACGAACCGCTCCGCCCGAAGCTGCGGATCTCGCCGAACCTGACCCTCGTGCGCCATGGCCTTGCCGATCATCTCCATCCCGCCCAGCTGATCGACGCGGCCGGCAAGCTCGCGCTGGCGTGACAGGGCGGAGCCAAGATCCAGGGCGGCCTCCGGACTGGCGGCCGACAGCGCCTGCTCGGCGCGTTTAAACGCCACCTCCTGGTGCGGCAGGACCGGCAGGCCACCCTGCCGCATCCGCTCCATGTCGGCAAAGGCCCGCGCATAGCCGCGCACGCCCTCGGTCAGCTCTTGGCGCTGCAGGGCGGCTGCAGAGGCGGGCGCCCGCTCCCCGGCGCGCCGATCCATCGCCGGCTTGGGCTTGAACCCCGCGAACCGCGATAGGATCGGCGCGGCCCGCTCGGTCGTCTTCGCCATTTCCGGCGAGACCCGGATCTCCGATCGAACAAGGCCCCGGCGCTCGGCGAAGGCGTCTCCATAGTCCAGGGTCGTGTCCTTGGCTCGCTCACGACCAAGCGTGCGGTCGAGCTGGGCGCGGTCCTTGAAGTCGTCGGCGCCGTAGTGGACGGCCAGCGTCTCCCGGTGCCGGCTCATCCCGACATAGGCGGCGTGACGGTCCAGCCCGTCGCTGGCCAGCAGGTGGCCGTAGTCCACGGTGACGCCCTGGCTCTTGTGGATAGTGGACGCATAGCCGTGGTCGATGTGGGCGTAGTCCTTCAGATCGAACCGAACTTCACGCCGATCGACACCGTCGAGGCGCACGGCGAGGCCGGAACCCTCTATACGCTCTACCGTACCCAGCGTCCCGTTCTTCACCCCCATCGACCGCTCGTTGCGCAGGAACATCACCCGATCGCCGACCGCGAACGCGCGTTCGCCGCGCTCGGTCTGCACCACCTGGTCGGCGCCCAGCGCGCCGGCGTCGCGCATCCGGCCGCGCGCGAGCTGGTTCAGCTCGGCCACGTCGGCGCGGGTGTGGGCGAGCATGAGCTGGCTGGCCTCCGGCTTAGCCTGGCGCACCGAATCCCAGCCGTCCACGAGGGCGCTGCGGGCGGCCTCCCGTGTCTCGTGGCCCCGCACCATCCCAGCTGCCTCGTAACGGTCCAGCGCGTCCCTGGTGCGGCCCGTGGCCAGCTCCCGCGTCGCTTCGCGCTGCCAATCTTGGCGCTGGCGGCGGATTTCGGTGATCTCGGCCGCGCCATGCCGCTCGGTCAGCGCCCGGAACGCCGCGCCGGCCTCAATGGCCTGAAGCTGCTCGGCGTCGCCAACCAGCACCACCTTGGCGCCAGCAACCTCAGCCGCTGATAGCACCCGCTCCATCTGACGAGATCCGATCATCCCGGCCTCGTCGATCACCAGCACGTCGCGCGCGGTGAGCACGTCCCTGCCCTGCGCCCAGCCGTGCTCGAGACTGGCGATCGTTCGGGAGCTGATGCCCGAACCACCCTCCAGACTTTCCGCGGCAATTCCCGACAAGGCGGCGCCGCGGACCTGATAGCCCGAAGCCTCCCACGCCTCGCGGGCGACGCCCAGCATGGCGCTCTTGCCGGTGCCGGCGTAGCCCACGACGAGGCTGAGGCCTTCAGCCTTGGTGATCCGCTCCAAGGCGCCCCGCTGCTCATCGCCCAGGAAAAGCCCCCTCCCCTCGCTCGCGCCGATCGCCCGATCCAGAGAAGACGGCGCCACACCGTGCGATCTGCGCGCCACAATGTGGCCGGCCGACCGCTCCAGCCGCTGCTCGGTGGCCAGCATCTCACGGGTGCTGAACCGCTCACGGCCGGCGCCATCCTTGCCGAGCGCGACCAGCTCTGGCGAGATTTTCACTGCGCTCATGGCCTGAGCGAACTGATCGGCGCCATCGCTGTGCCGATGAACGAACCGCGCCAAGTCGTGATCGGTAAACGTGCTATGCTGCCGGGTGATGGCGTCCAGCGCCACCCCTGGCTCGGCGATGATCTTCTCGCCGTTGCGCTGGGCGATCTGGCGATGATCGAAAGCCCGCTCGGCGTCCTCGGGTCTGAGACCCTCGCACCGGCCCTGGCGGCGCGCGCCGGCCGGGCCGATCTTATGCTGCGGCTCTAGCTCTATCCCCTGCGCCTCCAGCGTCCGGTGATCGATCCGTGCATCGATGTCCAGTTCGGCGAGGCGAGTGTTCACATGCTCGGCCCATGCCTCCCGCCAGTCGGTCAGAAGCTCGGTGCTATTCCACTCGCGGACCTTCTTGCCGAACCCGCCTGGCCCCGCCTCCCGCATCGACAGCATGACGTGAGCGTGCGGCTTGGCCAGGCCGTCCGGCCCGATGTCCCAATGCACATTGAGATCGGCGACCATCCCGCGATCGACAAACTCCTGTTTCACGAAGTCCCGCGCCAATTCGATGCCCTGCGCCTGGCTCATCTCTCGGGGAATCGAAAACTCGATCTCACGCGCCAGCTGCGCGTCCTTGCGGACCTCGCCGGACTCAACCTCGTTCCACAGCGTCTCGCGGTCCTGCCAGCGCTCGGGCGAGCCGTCCGGGGCCATGATCTCGGAATGCGCCACGCCGGTTTTGTTGGTGAAGTTGTGCGAACGGCCTAGCCGCTCATCATGCAGCTGCGAGGCCGAACGATAGGCGGCCGACGCCACGGCGCTGGAGCCGTTGGCGCGGGAGATCACCTTGGCGCTGAAATGGTAGATGGCCACGCCGCACCATGGCTCGGAAAGCACCTTGTTTCAAGCGCATGTCGGAACGACGTATAAGCGCGCACTCAAACCTTACGGCCTTTCGTGATGGACTCTGGGGTGAAGCCATGATTCACTCAGTTCGTCGGGGTCAAAGTCTGTCGCTAAGGAAACAACCATGCGCAAACCCCGTGATATCGACGCAGAGCTGAAGGCGCTGTCGGACAAGGCCAAGGGGCTCAAAGCCAAACGAGTGTTGCAGCTCGGGGATCTGGTCACTGTCACTGGAGCCGACGCTCTCGATCTTGAGACGCTGACCGGGGCATTGCTGGCGGCCGTGAACGGAGTAAAGTCAGCCGAGCAAAAGGAGGCGTGGCGCTCCGAGGGCGCGGCCTTCTTTCAACGCCGGGGACGCAAGGGGCGCTCGGGCCTGGAAGCTTCGGGTCCTGGCGACGGGGGCGGCGCTGGGGAGAACAGCGGCGGCGATCCGGCGCGCTGAATCCATCCGCGCTCGCTCTGATACGAGAATCTGGGTCATGCAACGCCGCGACCGCACCCGTCACCTGATCGAACTGGGCGGCCTCGTCCAAAAGGCCGGCCTGGCAGACCTTACCGACGACGACCGCGCCACGATCCTTGGCGGGCTGCTCGGCCTCGCCGATCTGCTCCAGGGCGAGGATCGTGCGGCACTGCTGGAAGCTTGGCGGCGGCGTGGCCGGCGCGCGTTTGAAGCCGACGTAGCGGCGGCTAAATGAGAGGCGTCCTGCAGGACGTCGCCCGGCTCGCCCGTCCGCCACTGCAGCTAGTTTACAGCCCACGTTCGGCTACAGGTTCTCGCCGACCGAATACGCGTCCTCCTCTCGGTGGCCATACTGCGGTTGTGCCGGGTTCTGTGAAGCCGGAAATGCTCGAAGTTTTTCTAAGAAAAGCTTGTCGGCCGATTAGGCCGATGCCGTCTTTCTTAGATTCTAAGATTGGTGCCTGGATTCAGACCGTCTGGCGGACTCACGCTTAGTCCTCTGTTCAACGGCTCGTTCCATACGGCTGAAAGCGTAGGCTAGCGGGCCAAAGCCAAACATCGCAGCGTTGCGCTCCTCAGGATCTGCGCCAGCGAGTTGCGCTCGGCGTTCGGCACGACGGACCTCAATTGCGTGCGCGTGGTCCTCGGGCACGGGCGCCTCCTCCCCTGCCTTGCCTAGCAACCGCTCGGCCGCTGGCGGAAGCGCCAGTCGGTAGGCGTTGGAGGTCTGTTGCACCTGGGGGCCGGCGCCGATATTGCCGGTCGGGATGTAGCGACGCAGCCAGTCAACAAAGCCGTGCCGGCGTAGCGCCGCAAGCGCGCGCACAACGGCGTCCCTGGACCGCTTGGTGCGGGCCATGAGCGTTGTCAGGGCGGGATCTAGCCGGCCGGTTTTGTAATCGACCAGGCGCAGAAGCTCGCGCAGGACCTCGATCGCCACGGTCCCCAGCGGGCCACATCGATCGCCTGGTTTCTTCCCTGCGCGCTCAAACCGTTCGGCCGCCGTCAAATAGCGCGCCACGTCTCGCGGTTTGAACGGTCTCCAGAACATACCCTCGCACCGGCCCTTCTGCCGGCTGTGACGGCGTACCGGCTCCGCCGGCCGCCCTCCTTGTCCCGGCTCTACGCCTCGCGCACAGCCGTCCAATAAAAGCTCCATATGCCTTCCCATCGCGTTGGGTCGGCCCTCGCTGGCGTGACTGATCGATAGGCAAAGCTCCGCTGTCCCCGCCAAAGCGGGTTTTTGTTGACTACGGCTCAGTTTTGGGGGAACTTCGGAGTCAGCGAAGACACCGAGGGTTTTCCCCCTCACCGAGATATCGAACAGCCCGGGCGCCAACCCGGGCTTTCGTCTGTCTGGGACACCGCATCCGCCAAGATGGCGATACCCGCAACAGCCAAACCGGCACGACACTTCGCACCGCTACGTTAGCGTGACGCGATTCTCCGAGTCCGACGACGCCGGCCGGAAGTCGCACCACTACTCAGGATAGGCCTGGGGATGGTTAAGCTGTCGTTAAGTGATAGACAGCAAGCGTGCTAGCACGCAATCATGATTGCGTGCTAGCGCTCGCCGAAGGGGTGTTTTCCGCGTGCGCGCATCAGCAAGTCCAACGATTCACCGAGGAGCGCCTGGATGGTCGTCCCTTCGTCGAGCGCGAGTTGGTGGAGCGTTCGACGCACTGCTGGGCTAAAATAGCCCATGACGGGCTTCTTGCCCTCCCGAGCCTTCGCGGTTGTGGAAGCCCCCCGCTCCGCCACTTCCACTGGTGCCGGCAGCGGCACAGCCTTAGCGGCTACGTCCTGCTTCAACCCTGCGAACCGGCTCATGCGGCAACCTTACGTGCTCTTGTGCTAGCACGCTTACGTGCTTGCATGCCAACCTGCTGGCTAAGCCAATTCCAGAGCGCCGCGACTTCCTCGGCCGCCTTTCCACCCGGATCGGTTTCGACCGCAGTTCTACCCTCGCCAGTGCTGTGATGGTAAGCGGCACGTTCCGACATGACTACGGGCGCAACTTCTAGGCCGAAGCCGCGAACTAACTCGGCGGCTTCCCTGTAGAGGTTGACCGCCCGCTGCGGCCCGGCCGTGAACACCACAAACGCCGGCTTTCCGCTGGCCTTTACCAAATCGGCTGTTGTCTGAATGGCGTCCAAATCGAAGGCGCGAGGACGGCAGGGGATCAGAAGGATATCGGCCGCACGACACGCCGCAGCGGCCATGCTGTCCGCGTGTGGCGGGGTGTCGATGACGGCCAACTCCGCGCCAAGTGCAGCGGCATCAGCCAGCTTTTTGGGGAGGAGGGGAGGGGAGGCACAGTCGATCACCTCCGGATCGGCTCCGCCGCGCCATTGCCCCCAGCGACTCGCGGTGGCCTGTGGATCTGCGTCCACAATGAGAGTGACGAGCTTCGACGCCGCGCCGGCGGCCGCAAGATGAATAGCGAGCGTAGTTTTCCCCGCTCCGCCCTTCTGACTGACAATCGCTACGGTTATCATGCTGACCTCCTAGCTGGTTGGCGTGCTAGCACGCTGACACGCTGCGCCGATTTCTGTGAATAGCAAGTTAACCCCTTCTGACCGCGCACCGACTTGCTTGCAGGGTCTCCTATTCTGACGCACTTGAAACATCACACTAAGTATGACATGTAAGGCAACTGGTGGAGGAACGGGCGAGATCGTGCGGGTATTTAAAAACGCCTGGTTTCAGAAGTTCGCCCGCAAGGAGAAAATTAGCGACGCGGCCCTTTGCGAGGCGATCGCGCGCGCGGAAGCGGGACTGATCGACGCCGATCTCGGCGGCGGGCTACTCAAGCAGCGCGTGGCCCGGCCTGGCGCTGGAAAGTCCGGCGGATACCGGACGCTGATTTTCTTCCGCGTCGAAACGCGGGCAGTGTTTGCATTCGGGTTCGCCAAAAACGACAGAGCGAACCTCGATGAAGACGAAGAAGCTGCATTCAAGAGAGCGGCAAAGCTCGTCCTGGCGTTTTCGGATGAGCAAATGGATGCTGAGTTAGAGAGTGGACGCCTGACGGAGGTGAACTGTGATGGCCAAGATTTACAAAAGTGAGGCGATGGCGGCCGTTCACGAGATGATGGAAGGATTCCATCAAACCGGGGCGATCGACAAGCAGACGATGCGGGAGTTCGACGAGGCTTGCCTTACACCGGCCCACGCACTGTCGCCTGACGAGATCAAGGCGATTAGAGAGCACGAGGCGGTGTCCCAACCTGTATTTGCCCGTTATCTGAACGTCTCCAAAAACCTGGTCTCCGAGTGGGAGCGCGGCGCGAAGCGGCCTGGTGGCCCGGCGCTGCGGTTGCTCACCGTTGTGAAGAAAAATGGGCTACGAGCCATAGCTTAGGCGGAGAGAGTCACAGGCCGCTGCTATATGTGATAAAGGACATTATCACATATAGAACTCGCCGATGAACGACCTTGTCCCCATCACCGCTTCGCAACCTCTACCGGCCCTCGTCACGGCGGCCGGCGAGCGGGCGCAAGTCCGCTTCCTGGAATTCTTTGCCGCCACCATCCGCAACGCCAACACGCGGCGGGCCTATGGTCGCGCCGTGGTCGCTTTCCTGACCTGGTGCGAGGGCAGGGGGGTCGCCTCGATCACTGACGTTCAGCCGCTGCACGTCGGAGCCTACATAGAAGCTTTGAGCCTCGCTCGATCGGCACCGACAGCGAAGCAGCAACTGGCCGCGATCCGCCATCTGTTCGACTGGCTGGTGATGGGCCAGGTCGTGCCGGTCAATCCGGCGGCCCCGGTGCGCGGGCCATCCCATAGCGTTCGCCGGGGCAAGACGCCGGTGCTCGATCCGGCAGAAGCCCGCCAGCTCCTCGATGCGATCGACATATCGACGCCGGCCGGCCTGCGTGACCGGGCGCTGATCGGGCTGATGGTGTTCAGCTTCGCGCGTATTGGCGCGGCCCTGGGGATGAAGGTTGAGGACGTTTACGTCCAGAACCGGCGGCTCTGGGTCCAGCTGCAGGAGAAGGGCGGCAAGCGCCATGAAATGCCCTGCCACCATGCCCTGGAGACCTATCTGGACGCCTATCTCGACGGTTGCGGCCTGCGCGGTGATCCCAAGGGGCCGCTGTTCCGCACCGTTGGGCGGGGGCGGCGCGTGCTGACCGCCACGCCGCTGCCTCAGGCCAACGCCTACGCCATGATCGGCCGGCGAGCCGCTGCTGCCGGCATCTCTACCAAGATCGGCAACCACACCTTCCGGGCGACGGGCATCACCGCCTACCTCAAAAACGGCGGCACGCTGGAGAACGCGGCAGCGATGGCCAACCACGCCTCAACCCGCACGACGCAGCTGTATGATCGGCGATCTGATCAAATCAGCCTCGATGAGATCGAACGGGTGCGGATCTGATGGGTCCATCACGGGTCAGCGTTAAGCGACAGACCCTCGAACATCGGCGCGCTTGCAGCACCGGAAAATCCCGAAAACGTCGGCTAGCTCATAACTTCTGCGCGAGGCAGAAGGGTTCTGATTTTTTGACCTGCGAATTCAGACGATTGAGCGTAGGGAAATCAGCAAAGCAATATTAGGGGTCTGAGTAGCAGCGGAACAGAAAACCTACACTGTCCGCCGTCAGCACCCATGAGACAGATTGAGGGTTCCGTTTAGAGGAGGGTTTTGGTCTCATCGTAGTGACGAAGGAACGAAGATGAGACCAAAACCCTTGGCCGCGAAAGCGACGCCCGGAGAGCGGGTGGTGAAGGATATCCGGCGTGCGACGCGCCGGCATTTCTCGGCGGAAGACAAGATCCGGATCGTGCTGGACGGGCTGCGCGGGGAAGACAGCATCGCTGAGCTCTGCGGCAAAGAGGGCATCGCCCAGAGCCTGTATTACGTGTGGTCCAAGGAGTTCATGGAGGCGGGCAAGCGCCGCTTGGCGGGCGATACGGCCCGGGCTGCGACCACGGACGAGGTCAAGGAGCTGCGGCGGGAGTCGACGGCCCTGAAGGAAGTGGTAGCCGAACAGGCGCTCGAAATCCGCCTGCTTAAAAAAAGCATGATCGCCGATGGGGGCGACAGGGAATGAGATATCCCGCTTGCGAAAAGATCGAGATCATCCGTTTGGTCGAGCAATCGAGCCTGCCCGTGCGCAGGACGCTGGCCCAGATCGGCGTGCCCCGGGCCACCTTCTATCGCTGGTATGATCTCTACCAGACCGGCGGTCCTGAGGCCCTGGAAGACCGCCCAGGACGCCCCGGCCGAGTGTGGAACCGCATCCCCGAGGATGTTCGCGCCGCGATCCTGGAAATGGCCCTGGAGCACTCGGAGTTGAGCCCGCGGGAGCTGGCGGTGCGCTTCACCGACAGCCAGGGCTACTTCGTCTCGGAAGCCAGTGTTTACAGGCTTCTGAAGGCCCATGACCTGATCACTAGCCCGGCCTTCATCGTCATGAAGGCCGCCAAGGCGTTCACCGACAAGACCACGGCGCCCAACCAGATG
>JANOSS010000155.1:0-22652 GCA_031415995.1 Caulobacter sp.
CAAAACCGGCGGCAAGCAGTACCGGGTCCAAGCCGGCGATCTGCTGGTTGTCGAAAAGCTCGACGGTGAACCGGGCTCGGAAGTCGCTTTCGGCGAAGTCCTGATGCTTGGCGAAGGCGAGGCCGTGACGGTCGGCGCCCCTACGGTGGACGGCGCTGTCGTCTCCGGAACCCTGATCGAAACCCGCAGGGGTGAGAAGGTAAAGATCTTCAAGAAGATCCGCCGTCAGGGCTATCGCCGCACACGCGGCCACCGCCAGACCGAAACGGTCGTGCGCGTGACCTCGGTGTCGGGTGCTGGTTCGGAAACCAAGTGGGACGGCGTCATCGACCTGACCCCCAAGGTCATCCTGAACGCCCGCGCTCGTGGCCTCGGCGACGCCGCTGTCCCCTTCACGATCCCGGTCGCCAAGTCGGCCGCTCCGGTCGCTGAAGCCGCCCCGAAAAAGAAGGCCGCGCCGAAGAAGGCCGCAGCCGCCCCGGAAGACGGCGAAGCCTAAGCGGCTGCGCCTCTAGAGATTAGGAGAGCAAGATGGCTCACAAGAAATCAGGCGGCTCGTCCAGCAACGGTCGCGACTCCGATGGCCGCCGCCTTGGCGTGAAGAAGTTCGGCGGCGAGAAGGTTCTCGCTGGCAACATCATCATCCGTCAGCGCGGCACGAAGTTCTGGCCCGGCGCCGGCGTCGGCATCGGCAAGGATCACACCCTCTTCGCGCTGATCGAAGGCGCGGTGAAGTTCGTAACCAAGAAGCATAATCGCACCTACGTGACGGTAGCGCCCAAGGCGCAACCCGCCGAGTAGTACGCACTCGATTTTTTCGGGCCGTGCTTCTCAGCCGAGAAGTCGACCCGGACAGACGAACCTAAGCGGGGAGTCCGGGAAACGCCGGGCTCCCCGCTTTTGTTTTGCCTGCGACGCCATGAAGCACCGAATCGCCATGGCGGCGTCACGGTCCCCGAGCAAAGAGGGGCCGAGAAACGGGGGAGGCGTACAATGTGCGTCATCGACAGCAGTCCCATCATCGAGACGCGGCGGATCACGCTGCGTGCGCCCGCGATGTCCGACGTCCAGCGCCTGGCGGCCCTGGGCGGCGATCGGGAGATTTCCCGCATGACCACGCGCATGCCC
Organism: Caulobacter sp.; assembly: GCA_031415995.1. GTDB lineage: Bacteria > Pseudomonadota > Alphaproteobacteria > Caulobacterales > Caulobacteraceae > Caulobacter. The sequence continues at coordinate 1,129 of JANOSS010000155.1, forward strand.
TGGCCCTATGGCCGGACGGACGCGGAAGACTTCGTCGGCCGCTGCCAGGCGCAGGATCGCCGCCGCGATAATACCTTCGCCATCGCGCTGGAAGATGAGGGCGTCATCGGCGTGCTGGGCCTGTTCACCCCGCCGAACGGCCATCTGGAAATCGGCTACTGGATCGGCAAACCCTTTTGGGGTCGGGGCCTGGCGACCGAGGCCTGTCAGGGCGCGCTGAACTGGGCCAGACAGGACTGGCGCAAGAAGCTGGTGGTCGCCGGCCACTTCGCCGACAACCCGGCCTCCGGCCAGGTGCTGGTCAAGGCCGGCTTTCTCTATACCGGCGTCGTCGAGATGAAGCCGTCGGTCGCGCGCGGTGAACCGGCGGCGACGCGGATGATGGTGTGGCTGGCCTAGCGCCTCAGGCCGCGCGGTGGGTCGCGATAACCTTCTGCGCGCCTTCACGGAACCGCTTTTCGGCCGTGACGATGCGATCGCACAGCGCGTCGAGGTCCGACAGCAGCGAATAGGTGGCGTAGATGGGGATTTCCATCAGCGCCACCTGCGCCCGGGGCATGAACTCGCAGTACTTCTTCCAAGCGGCGTGGCCGTCGCGCGCGCTCATCGCCCTCTGGCCCAGCGGGTTCCAGAGATCCAGACCCATCAGCTCGTCCCGGCACTGCTTCATCACCGGCAGGGCGATGTAGAGGAACAGAAAGGTCGGGGTCGCGGCGCGGCTGAACTGCGGCTGGACCTGCATGTGCCAGATCCGGAAGGCTTCGAAGAAGCCGGCCTTGCGCTTGGGATCCGGCGGCAGCCAGGTGGCGTCCTGATTGATCAGTTCGACCGCCGAAGAGGCGCGCTTGATCAGTTCGTCGGCCGAGCGGCCATCGGCCATGGTCTTGGACAGAGCCATGATCGGTATGTTCAGCTTCTTGGCAACGTCGCCATAGGTCACCTGCTGGCCCTGCATGGGCGTCCACTGGCCAAACGAGGCCGCCCTGGGGTCCTTGGCGCGCTTCATCGCGGCGGCATGATGCATCAGCAGCTGCTCTTCGCGCTGCTTTTCGGCGCGCTCCCGGTCGAACTCGACCTCGTGAACCGCCTGTTCCTCGGCGGTCATCCAGCGGGCGCGGCCGGGGCCGTAGGTGCGCTCATGCCGATTGATCAGGACCAGGCCATGATCGGGGCTGGGACGCTCGCCGATATCGGTGAGAAACGCACGGAAGTCGCGCCAGGTGCCGGTCACGCCGGTGCCGCGGCTCATCAGAATGTTGCGGTGGATCGAGGCCTCACCAGCGTACTTCTTGCAAAGCGTCTGGAGCGTCAGGTCCCGCAGGTCCTTCGCAAGTTCCTCTCCAACGCCCTGTGTCGTAGTCAACGCCAGCCTCCCACTCCACCGTGCCAAAAACGGTGGTTTCGCTGCATGACCCTTTGTCGCACAACGTGTTTTAACATTTCGTCACAGGACCGAACAGTGTTCTGGTCGCTCCGCTAGGAGCCTGCGACGCCATTTCGGCTCGACGCGGCAGGCGCCTTGCGACAAAAGACGCAGATGAAATTTCTGGACCAGTGCAAGATCTTTATCCGCTCCGGCAACGGCGGCGGCGGCGCGGTCTCGTTCCGACGCGAGAAGTACATTGAATACGGCGGCCCCGACGGTGGCGACGGCGGCCGGGGCGGTGACATCTGGATTGAGGCCGTGGACGGCCTCAACACCCTGATCGACTACCGCTACCAGCAGCACTTCAAGGCCGAGACCGGGATCCACGGCATGGGCCGCGGGCGTCATGGCGCGGCGGGCGGCGACATCACCCTGAAGGTCCCCGTCGGCACCCAGGTGTTGGAAGAGGACAAGGAAACCCTGATCGCCGACCTCGACACGGCCGGCATGATGGTGCGCCTGTGCCAGGGAGGCAACGGCGGATGGGGCAACCTGCACTTCAAGGGCCCGGTCAATCAGGCCCCGAAATACGCCAACCCTGGCCAGGAAGGCGAGGAACGCTGGGTCTGGCTGCGCCTGAAGCTGATCGCCGACGTCGGGCTGGTCGGTCTGCCCAACGCTGGCAAGTCAACCTTCCTGGCCGCCGCCACCGCCGCCAAGCCCAAGATCGCCGACTATCCCTTCACCACCCTGACGCCGAACCTGGGCGTGGTCGACCTGTCGACCAGCGAGCGCTTCGTGCTGGCCGACATTCCCGGCCTGATCGAGGGCGCGTCGGAAGGCGCCGGCCTCGGCACACGCTTCCTGGGTCACGTCGAGCGTTCGGCGGTGCTGATCCATCTGGTCGACGCCACCCAGGACGACGTCGCCGGCGCCTGGACCACCATCCGGGGTGAGCTTGAAGCCTATGGCGACGAACTGGGCGACAAGTCCGAGATCCTGGCCCTGAACAAGGTTGACGCCCTCGACGAAGACACGATCGCCGAGAAACTCGCCGAGTTGGAGGCCGTGGCCGGCGTCACGCCGCGCCTCGTCTCCGGCGTCTCTGGCAAGGGCGTCAAGGAAATACTCCGCGCCGCCTATCGCGAGGTCCGCGTCCGCCGCGGCGACGAGGTCGAGGAAATCGACGAGGAAGAAGACCACATTCCGGAGACCCCCGGGGGCTGGAAGCCGTGAGCCAAGCTGCCGCCGGGCCACTGGCGTCGGCAAAGCGCATCGTCTTCAAGGTCGGCTCGGCCCTGCTGGTCGACGCCGAAACCGGCGCAGCCAACCATGCCTGGCTGAAGGCCTTCTGCGACGACGCTGCGCGCTTGCGCGCCCGGGGTCAGCAAGTGGTGGTGGTCTCGTCCGGCGCTGTGGCCCTCGGCCGCCGCCGCCTGGGCCTGACAGGCCGCAAATCGCTGACCCTGCCCGAAAAGCAGGCGGCCGCCGCCGCCGGTCAGTCGCTGCTGATGCGGGCCTGGGAGGAAGCCTTCGAGCCGCACGGCATCGGCGTCGCCCAGATCCTGATGACCCGCGACGACACCGAGACCCGCCGTCGCTGGCTGAACGCCCGCGCCACGGTCGAGACCCTGCTGGGTCTGGGCGTCGTGCCGGTGGTCAACGAGAACGACACGGTCGTCACCGAGGAAATCCGCTACGGCGACAACGACCGTCTGGCCGCCCGGGTCGCCCAGTTGGCCGGAGCGGACCTGCTGGTTCTGCTGTCCGATATCGACGGGCTCTACACCGCCGATCCTCGCCGCGATCCGGGCGCGACCCATCTGGCGACGATTTCCGAGATCACGTCGCAGATCGAGGCCATGGCCGGGGGTGCCAATGCCGCCTCGGGTGTCGGCACCGGCGGCATGGCCACCAAGATTGCCGCCGCCCGCATCGCCCGCGCCGCCGGCTGCGCCACCCTGATCACCCTGGGCTCGCGCCCGCATCCGCTGAAGGCCATCGAAGAGGGCGCCAAGGCGACCCTGATCGAGGCCGGGGCCAGCCCCGCCGCCGCCTACAAGGCCTGGATCGCCGGCAGCCTGGCCCCGCAGGGCTGGGTTTCGGTCGACGCTGGTGCCGCCGCCGCCCTGGCCAAGGGCAAGAGCCTGCTGGCCGCCGGCGTCCGCGCCGTAGAAGGTCCCTTCGACAAGGGCGACGCCGTTCGGGTGCGCGACGAGACCGGTCGCGAGGTAGCCCGGGGCCTGATCCGCTATGACAGCGCCGACGCCCACCGCATCGCCGGCCTGCGTTCCGATGCGATCGAGGCCGAACTGGGCTTCACCGAAGGCCCGATGATCCATGCCGATGATCTGGCGGTCGCGGACTAGCCGATGACCCTGGGTCCCGCTCCGTTCCGGACGGCCGAGTGGCGTGGCGTCAGCCGCGAGATCTTCCGCGACCAGATCGTGCCGGCCGGCCGGCCCGCCGTTCTGAAAGGCCTGGTCGCCGACTGGCCCGCCGTGGCCGCAGGTCAGGCCTCCGATCAGGCCATGGCCGAATACCTGCTGGGTCTGGATGCCGGCGGGCCAGTCACAGTGCTGCACGGCGGGCCCGAGATCGGCGGACGGTTCTTCTATACCGACAGCCTGGACGGCCTGAACTTCCGTCGCCGCACCGTGCCCCTGCGCGAGGCCCTCGGGGCCCTGCTGTCGTTCCGCGACGCCGCAGAGCCGCCGGCCCTGGCCGTGCAGTCCACCCCCACCGCCAGCGCCCTGCCCGGCTTCAGCTCTGCCAATCCCCAGCCCCTGCTGGAGGAAGCGGTGGCCCCCCGGATCTGGATCGGCAATGCGATCACCACCGCGACCCATTTCGACATGAACTACAACATCGCCTGCGCGGTGACGGGCCGGCGGCGCTTCACCCTGTTCCCGCCCGACCAGCTGAAGAACCTCTATCTGGGGCCCCTGGAGTTCACCCCGGCCGGCCCGCCGGTCAGCATGGTGGACATCGCCGCCCCCGACCTTGGCCGCTATCCGCGCTTTGCCAAGGCCTGGACCACAGCCCAGGTCGCCGAGCTGGAGCCCGGAGATGCGATCTACATCCCCTATTTCTGGTTCCACAATGTCGAGTCGCTCGACCCCTTCACCGTGCTGGTAAACTACTGGTGGGCCGAGCCGCGCGCGGTTCTGGGCCGGCCCTTGGAGGCCCTGCTGCATGCCATGGCCTCGATCCGCGAGATGTCAGCCAGCGAGCGGGCGATCTGGCGCGATGTCTTTGATCACTTCGTCTTCAAGACCGACGGCGACCCGGTCGCCCACCTGCCGCCGGACCGGCGCGGCTCGCTGGGCGAGATGACGCCCGAGCATCTGACCCGCATCCGCGGAATCCTGCTGCAGGCCTTGGGCAAGGCGTAGCCAAGCCTGAAAAAACCACTAGGTTCCGGCCTCCAAGGAGCACCTCATGGCCTATCGGTCCCTGCGCGAATTCATTAACGTCCTCGAGGCCAAGGGCGAGCTGGTCAGGGTCACCGAGCCGGTCTCCACCGTTCTCGAAATGACCGAGATCCAGACTCGCCTGCTGGCCACGGGCGGCCCGGCGGTGCTGTTCGAGCATGTGCTGATGCCCGACGGCACGCGCTCGCCGATGCCAGCCCTGGCCAACCTGTTCGGCACCGTCAAGCGCGTGGCGATGGGCGTCACCCTGGGCGGCGAGCCGCGCACCACCGCCGGCGAGCTGCGCGAAGTGGGCGAGCTTCTGGCCTTCCTGCGCCAGCCCCAGCCGCCCAAGGGCCTGAAAGACGTCATCGACATGCTGCCCCTGGCCAAGACGGTCATGGGCATGCGTCCGGGCACGGTGAAGAAGGCTCCGGTGCAGGAGATCGTCCTGACCGGCGACCAGATCGACCTGTCGAAACTGCCCGTCCAGACCTGCTGGCCCGGCGAGCCCGCGCCGCTGATTACCTGGCCGCTGATCGTCACCAAGGGCCCGGGCAAGGATCGCGAGGACGACTTCAACCTGGGCATCTATCGCATGCAGGTGATCGGCAAGGACCGCTGCATCATGCGCTGGCTGGCCCATCGCGGCGGGGCGCAGCACTATGCCCGCCACAAGCAGGCCGGCAAGCGCGAGCCCCTGCCCGCCTGCGCCGTGCTGGGCGCCGACCCCGGCACCATCCTGGCCGCCGTGACCCCGGTGCCCGACACCCTGAGCGAGTACCAGTTCGCCGGTCTGCTGCGCGGCGCCAAGGTCGACCTGGTGGCCGCCAAGACCGTGCCGCTGATGGTGCCCGCCCACGCCGAGATCGTGCTCGAAGGCCACGTCCTGCTCGACGAATATGCCGACGAGGGCCCCTACGGCGACCACACCGGCTATTACAACAGCGTCGAAAAGTTCCCGGTCTTCCAGGTGACGGCGATCACCATGCGCAAGGACCCGATCTACCTGACCACCTTCACCGGCCGGCCACCGGACGAGCCCTCGGTGCTGGGCGAGGCGCTCAACGAGGTGTTCATCCCCCTGCTGCGCCAGCAGTTCCCCGAGATCGTCGATTTCTGGCTGCCGCCCGAGGGCTGCAGCTATCGCATCGCCGTGGTCTCGATGAAGAAGGCCTATCCGGGCCACGCCAAGCGGGTGATGCTGGGGGTCTGGAGCTATCTGCGCCAGTTCATGTACACCAAGTGGGTGATCGTCGTGGACCACGACATCAATGCCCGCGACTGGAAGGACGTGATGTGGGCGATCAGCACCAAGATGGACCCGGCGCGGGACATCACGCTGATCGAGCACACGCCGATCGACTATCTCGATTTCGCGTCGCCCGAGAGCGGCCTGGGCAGCAAGATCGGCCTGGACGCCACCGACAAGCTGCCGCCCGAGACCCATCGCGAGTGGGGCCAGGAAATCCGCATGGATCAGGGCGTGATCGACAAGGTCAGCGACATGTGGGGCCGGCTGGGCCTGCCGGGTGACGGCAAGCCGATCTGGAAGCCAAAGCCTTGAAGCTGACGGGTGCCAAAGAGCTTGAGGCTATCCTGACGGCGGGGGCTTCTGGCAGGGGCGCGGGTCTGCTCGACCGCGACACCCTTCTTCAGCTTCTTGGCTACGCTCAGGCCAAGGCCTACGTGATGTACGCTATTGAGATATTCGAGCTTCGCGATGACCTTCAATATCCTCGCGTCGACCTGAAGCTCCTAGGCGGCGACCTGATCGAGGAAACCGAGACCATGTCCTATGAACAGCGTCTCGCCCACATTGAGGAGGCCGTCCGATTCACGATCTCTGCGGCGGACGATGCCTCCGCACCCTGTGGATTCATGGTCTGGCTGGAGGAAGCCGAGGCTTGGCGCGATCTCGGGGCGGGTTGAGGGACGTCTAGCGGCTCCCCCCTTCATCATGTTATTACTCCGTTAGAACGGAGTTCGTCATGTCCTCGGCCATTCGCAAGATCGGCAACTCAGCGGGCGTCATCCTGCCAAAGCCCGTGCTCGAGACGCTCGGCGCCAAGCTGGGTGATCGTATCGACTTCGTGTCGGAAGGCGGCCGCGTCTTTCTTTCCCCGGTCACGGCTGATCCGCGGGAAGGCTGGGCGGAAGCCGCCAAGGCCATCGCCGCCGAAGGTTTGACCGAAGAAGAGCGGGAGTGGCTGGACGCGCCGCTGACCGATGACAAGGACTGGGTTTGGTAGCGCGCGGCGATATTTGGCTGGTTCGGCTGGATCCCACCATTGGCAGTGAGATCAAGAAGACCCGGCCCTGCGTGGTCGTGTCCCCCGAGGGGCTGAACCACCTTCCGGTTCACATCGTTGTGCCGATGACAACCGGTAGCCGGCCATCCCCGTTCCGGCCGATGGTGGAGTTCGCCGGTCGACGCGGTCTTCTGTTGCCCGATCAGATCAAGTCGGTTGATCGGGAACGGATGCTCCGCAAGGTTGGTGAGCTGGAGCCCGCTGTTCTTTCCGCGCTTCTCGACGTTCTAAGGCGCGTATTCGAGGCCTGAACACTTGCCGCACGCCCTGGCATGGCCGAGGAACGACACATGCGAAGCATTCTTCCTTTAGCCGCCATTGTTCTACTGTCCGCGAGCGCCGCCATGTCCCAGACCCCTCCGACCGCAAAAGCCCCCTGGGACCAAGCCTTCCTCCCGCCCGCGCCGCAGTGGCAGGGCGCGAGCCAGTCGTTGCTGCGCGACGCGTCCGATCCGTGGGCGACGGCGTTCGAGGCCGATCCGGCTCATGACTTCAGCCCCAACTATGTCGACACTCGCAAATGGTTTGACCGGCTGGATAAGGCCTCAAGCCTGATCCGCATCGAAGAGTTCGGCGTCTCGCCGGAGGGGCGGCCGATCTATGCGGTGATCGCTTCCAAAGATGGCGCGAAGCTCGATCCGAAAAAACCGCTGCTGCTGGCCCAGGCCGGTATCCATCCGGGCGAGATCGACGGCAAGGACGCGGGCATGATGCTGCTGCGCGACATCGCTTTCAACGGCAAGGAGGGCCTGCTGGACAAGGTCAACCTGATCCTGATCCCGATCCTCAGCGTCGACGGCCACGAGCGTTCCGGCGCCTACAGCCGCCCCAACCAGCGCGGGCCGCGCATCCAGGGCTGGCGCAACACGGCGACCAACCAGAACCTCAACCGCGACTTCATGAAGCTGGACCAGCCGGAAATGCAGGCGCTCAAGACCCTGCAGGCCCGCTACTGGCCCGACCTCTATGTCGACATCCACGTCACCGACGGCATGGATTACCAGTACGACGTCACCTACGGCTATAATGGCGAAGACGGCGTCTGGTCGCGCTCGCCGGCCATCGCCAAATGGCTGGACGCGACGTTCAAGCCGGCGATCAACGACGGCCTGGAAGCCCAGGGCCATATTCCCGGCGAGCTGGTGTTCGGCATCGACGAGCACAGCCCCAAGGCCGGCCTGTCGGACGGCGGTCTGGGCGAGCGGTACTCGAACGGCTGGGGCTCGGCGGCCCATATACCGACCATCCTGATCGAGAACCACAGCCTCAAGCCCCACGCCCAGCGGGTGCTGGGAACCTATGTGTTCCTGGAAACAGCGATGAAGCTGCTGGCGCAGAACGGCGATAGCCTGCGCGCCGCCATCAACCAGGATCGCGCCCGGCGCCCGGCCGAGATTCCGGTCAACTTCGTCGCCGAGGACAAGCCCAGCGCCACCCGCGCCTTCAAGGGCATCCTGTACGAGACCTATGAGAGCCCGGCTTCCGGCCGCACGGAGATCCGCTGGCTGGGGCAGCCTGATCCGCAGCTCTGGTCCCTGCCCTTTTACGGCTCACGCCCGACCCTGACCCTGAAGCGGCCGGTCGCCTACTGGGTGCCCGGCTATCGCAGCGACCTGATCGAACGCCTGAAACTTCACGGGCTTTCGGTGGAGCCCATGAGCGCGCCCAGGACCCTGTCGGTCGAAATGCTGCGCCTGACCGACCCCAAGCTGGCGAGCCGCGCCAATGAGGGCCACGTCCAGATCAGCGTCACCCAGGTCACGCCGGAAACCCGCGACTGGGCCTTCCCGGCCGGTTCGGTGCGCGTGCCCACCGACCAGCCGCTGGGCGACCTGGCCGTGCTGCTGCTGGAGCCGCAGTCCAGCGAGAGCTTCTTTGCCTGGGGCATGGTCCCCGAAGTGCTCAGCCGGGTCGAATACATCGAGGGCTACGCCATCGCGCCGTTGGCCGAGAAGATGCTGGCGGCGGATCCGGCGCTGAAAGCCGAGTTCGAGGCCAAGCTGGTCGCCGAGCCGGAATTCGCCGCCGATCCGGAAGCGCGCCTTGGCTGGTTCTATCGCCGTACGCCCTTCTATGACGACCGCCACCTGCTCTATCCGATCGCCCGGGAACTCGCCCACTAGAGCAGATCGCTTGCATGCCGACGCGCGAGAGGGCTTTTATGCCGTCTCGCGCGCCCGGCGTGGCTGATATTGCAAGGTTCTCTGATGGATACGATCACTTCGGGTCACGCCGCCGCCCTCTGGGTGGGGCTGCATGTCTTCCTTATGCTGACCCTTTCGCTGCTGGTCGTGCGTCTGCGCCAGAAGCACAAGGTGGCCCTGGGCGACGAGGGCATTCCCGAACTGGCCCGCGCGATCCGCGCCTTTGGCAATGCCAGCGAATACATCCCCACCGCCCTGATGGCGATCGTCGTGCTGGCCGTGGTCGAGGCCCCGCCCCTGGCGATCCACGTGGCGGGCTTCGTGCTGTTCTCCGGCCGCCTGGTTCACGCCGTGGGCCTGTCCAACAGCGGCGGCGCCTCGATCCCGCGCGCCATTGGCATGGTGGCGACCTGGATCGCCTATATCTTCATGGGCGTGGCGTTGATGTTCTACGCCATCGCCTGATGCGGTAAGCGCGCCACGCTTGCCCGGGGCCGTCGCCCTCGTCCATAAGACCCCATGGACGATAATCTGCTGAACGACATGGTCTCGGCCGCGCTCAAGGCCGGCGCCGATACGGCCGAGGCTGTCTTTGCCCAACGGCAATCCCTTTCCGTCAGCGTTCGCCTGGGCGAGCTGGAAGAAGTCGAGCGCGAGGAGGCCCGGGATCTGGGCCTGCGCGTCTTCGTCGGCAATCGCAGCGCCACGGTTTCCGGTTCGGACATCTCTAGCGAGGCCCGCGCCAAGCTGATCGAACGCGCCGTGGCCATGGCCCGCCTGGCCCCCGAAGACCCCTATGCCAGCCTGGCCCCGCGTGAGCGCCTGGCCAGGGGGCCGTTCCCCGATCTCGACCTGATCGACGTCTATGAGCCCACCGCCGAGGCGCTGGAGGGCCAGGCCCGCCTGGCTGAGGACGCCGCGCGCTCGGTCGAAGGCGTGACCAATTCCGATGGCGGCTCGGCCAGCTGGAGCTCGGCCTCGTGGCGGCTGGTCACCAGCGACGGCTTCTCCGGCAGCCACGCCGCCACCGGCCACTCGCTGTCCTGCTCGGCCATCGCCGGCGAGGGCGCGGGCATGGAACGGGGCGGCGAAGGCCGTTCAGCCCGTCACTTCGCTGACCTGCCCAGCGCTGGCGATATTGGTCACGAGGCCGGCCGCTCTGCCGTGGCCCGCCTCAACGCCAGGAAGATCGCCTCGACCACCGCCCCGGTGATCTTCGAGAATCGCCTGGCCATGTCGCTGATCGGCCCGTTGCTGGGCGCCATCTCGGGCCCGTCGATCGCCCGCGGTTCCTCGTTCCTGAAGGACAAGCTGAACCAGCAGGTGTTTGCCAGAGGCGTCAGCCTGGTCGAGGACCCGCACCGGGTGCGTGGTCTGGGCTCGGCGCCCTTTGACGACGAGGGCGTGCCCACCGTGCGCCGCGCCCTGATCGACGACGGCATGCTGACCACCTGGCTGCTCAATACCAGCAGCGCCAGGCAGCTGGGCCTGGAAACCACCGGCCACGCCTCGCGCGGCCTTGCGGGACCCTCAGGCGTATCGACCAGCAACCTGACCCTTTCGACCGGAACGCGCGACCAGGCAGGCCTGATGGCCGACGCCGGAACGGGCCTGCTGGTCACCTCGATGTTCGGCCCCTCCCTGAACGGCAATACCGGCGACTGGTCGGTGGGCTGTTCGGGCCTGTGGTTCGAGAACGGCGAGATCACCGGTCCCGTCACCGAGATCACCGTGGCCGGCAACCTGATCGACATCTATGCCCGCCTGATCCCCGGCTCGGACCTGGAGATGCGCGGTGCCAACAACGCGCCATCCATCCTGGTCGACGGTCTGGCCATCGCCGGCAAATGACCGATCTGGAGCTGATCCTCGACGCGGCGCGGGAAGCGGGCGAACTGGCCCTCAAGGCCCGGGCCGGTGGTCTGAAGATCTGGTCCAAGGATGGCGGCTCGCCGGTCACCGACGCCGACCTGGCGGTTGATACCCTGCTGAAGGATCGTCTGCGCGCCGCCCGGCCCGACTATGGCTGGCTGTCGGAGGAAACGATCGACGACCCGGCCCGCCTGACCACGACGCGGCAGTTTGTGGTCGATCCGATCGACGGCACCGCCGCCTTCATGAAGGACAAGCCTTGGTTCGCCGTCTCGATCGCCGTGGTCGAGAGCGGCAAGCCGGTCGCGGGCGTGGTCCACGCCCCGGCCCTGAGCGAGACCTATGCCGCCATGGCCGGCGGCGGGGCCACCTTGAACGGCGCGCCGATCACCCCCAGCCTGACGGCCAGCCTCGACGGCGCGGCCATGCTGGGCGACGCCAAGATGTTCGCCTATCCGGGCTGGCGCACGCCCTGGCCGCCGATGCGCATCGAGGCCCGCAATTCGATCGCCTATCGCATCTGCCTGGTGGCCGCTGGAGCCTTCGACGCCGCCATCGCCCTGTCGCCCAAGAGCGAGTGGGATGTGGCCGCCGCCGACCTGATCCGGGCCGAGACCGGCGCCTGGCTGACGGACCACAAAGGTCAGGGCTTCAGCTATAATCGCCCCATTCCGCTGGTTCCGAGCCTGGTTTGCGCCAATGCGGCGCTTGCGCCATTGATCCTTAACCGTGTCGGGCATATCGACCTTCCCTAACGACAATTCCTCGCAGGAACGTGCCCCCTCATGCCCGACAAGCAGCTTCTCCATCTCGTCATCGGCGGTGAACTGAAGGATGTCTCCGACATCGAGTTCCGCGATCTCTCCCAGGTCGAGTTTGTCGGGGCCTATGCCACCTATAGCGACGCCCACAAGGCCTGGAAGGCCAAGGCCCAGGCCACGGTCGACAATGCCCACGCGCGCTATTTCATCATCCACGCGCACAAGCTGATGGACCCGAGCCTGGGTTGATGTGTCCTTCTCCCCCTGCGGGAGAAGGTGGCCCCGGCGCAAGCCGGGGTCGGATGAGGGGTCGCGCAGGCGGCGCCCCCTTTATTCAATGGACCGGTTGCTCGCGGCGGAGAGGTCTTTCGACCCCTCATCCGTCGGCTGCGCCGGCACCTTCTCCCACAAGGGGAGAAGGATCACTCCCGACGCAGCAGCTTGTCGGTCAGCAACTTGCCCAGCATCCCGGCCCGGAAGGTCTGCTTCATCGCCACCGGATCGTAGTCGTCGCTCTCGACCCAGTCGGTGAAGCTCAGGCCCTTTGGCTCGCCGCGCTCCAGATACTGCTCGAACACATAGTCCAGCACGCCGGTGTTGCCGGCCCTGATGTGCAGATAGCGCGGCGACAGCTCCTTCATCGCCTCGCGGATCGGCAGGCCAAGGCGATAGTGGGCATAGAGCACACTCATGATCCCGGCCCGGTCAGCGCCCGACTTGCAGTGGATCAGGGCCGGATAGTCGAGCGTCTCGAACAAGAGTTTGGCCCCGCGCACCCGCTCGCGAATCGGGACCTCTCGCGACGTGATGGTGAAATCGACCAGGTTGAGGCCCAGCCGCCGGCAGGCGTCCTTTTCGAGAGCGTAGAAGCTGCCGTCGAAACCGCCGCGCAGATTGACGATGGTCTTGATGCCCCGCTTCTTCCACCAGGCCAGCTGGAACGGCCATGGCTGGTTGGCGCGCACCAGTTCCGGGCTGACCCAGTGGGCGTTGGAAAAGCCGACCCGCAGATAGGCGTGGTCGTTCCACATGTAGTGGAGATAGGTGCGAAGCCGCCCCCAGCGGGTGGAAAGGTCGAATCCGGCCAAGTGGCGATCCCCTCAAAGTCCGCGCCTAGGTAGGATGGACCGCCGCCAATTGCAAAACGTAGGCGGATTTTCCGCGCCTGGTGATGCGCCAGCGTCCTTGACAGCCCGCCCGCGACATCCGACCCCTCGCCCATGAGTGACGCCGCCCTGCCGCAAGCGACCAACCGCGCCCTCGCGATGCGGATCTGGCGCGACTATCTGCAGCCGCGCTGGAAGGGGCTAAGCGTCTCGATGGTCAGCGCCGCCATCGTGGCCGGGCTCAGCGCCCAGCTGACGCGGATGATCCAGCCGGCCGTCGACCAGTTGATCACCAACCCGCGCCCCGGCGCGATCCTGACCATTCCCGCCGCCATCGCCGTGATCGCCATCCTGCGCGGCCTGTTCCAGGTACTGCAGGCGACCTTTATCAACCGCATCGGCAACGGCGTGGTCGGCGACGTTCAGGTGCAGCTGTTCGGCAAGCTGGTGCGCTCGGACCTGGCCCGGCTGCGCGCCGCCCATTCGGGCTCCTATGTCTCATCGGTGCTGTACGACGCCGGCCTGATCCGTGAGGCGGCGACCAGCGGGGTGGTCAACTATACCCGCGAGTTCCTGACCGTGGTCGGGGCCTTGGCGGTGATGTTCAGCCTGGATCCGATCCTGGCCGCCGGCGTGCTGGTCATCGCCCCGGTCGCCAGCCTGATCATGCGGCGCTTCGCCAAGAAGACGACCAAGGCCGCCAAGGGGGCCATGGGCGAGACCTCCAACCTGTCGACCGCGATCATGGAGAGCCTGGACGGGGTCAAGATCGTCAAGATGGAGAACCGCGAGGCCTATGAAGAAGCCCGCGTCGCCGCCGTGGTCGACCGTCGCCAGCAGCACCTGATCAAGGGCTCCAACGCCCGGGCCATGGCCGCGCCGGCCACCGAGACCTTCACCACCCTGATCACCGCCGGTGTCTTCGTCTATGCCGGCTGGCGGGCTATGAGCGGCGACATCACCGCCGGCGCCTTCTTCGCCTTTCTCAGCGCCCTGTTGATGGCCGCCCAGTCCCTGCGCCAGGTCGCCAATCTGCAGACGGTGTTCAGCGAGGGCCTGACCGCCGCCCGCCGGCTATTCGCGGCGCTCGATATCGCCCCGACCATCATCGATCCCGCCGATGCCCGCCCCCTGCCGCCCGGCGACAGCGCCATCGCCCTGGCGGGCGTGAGCTTCTCCTATGGCGGCGAGATCGCGACCCTGACGGATGTCTCGATCCAGGCCCGACGCGGCGAGACCGTGGCCCTGGTCGGTCCGTCCGGCGGCGGCAAGAGCTCGATCCTCAACCTGATCCCGCGCTTCTATGACGTCACCGCCGGCGCGGTGACCATCGACGGCCACGACGTGCGCTCTGTGACCCTGGCCTCCTTGCGCGACCGCATCGCCCTGGTGACCCAGGAGCCTTTCCTGTTCGACGACACCATCCGCGCCAATATCGCCTATGCGCGGCCCGAGGCGAGCGACGCGCAGATCATCGCCGCCGCCCAGCAGGCTGCCGCCCACGACTTCATCAGCGCTCTGCCGGACGGCTATGAAACCGGCGTCGGCGAGGCCGGAGCGCGGCTGTCGGGCGGCCAGCGCCAGCGCATCGCCATCGCCCGCGCCTTCCTGAAGGACGCCCCCATCCTGCTGCTGGACGAGGCGACCAGCGCGCTGGACACCGAAAGCGAGGCCCAGGTCCAGATCGCCCTGGAGCGGCTGATGGCGGGCCGCGCCACCATCCTGATCGCCCACCGCCTGTCGACCGTGAAGGGCGCCGACCGCATCTATGTGATCGACAAGGGGCAGGTGATCGAGACCGGGACCCACGCTGAACTGGTGCGCGCCAAGGGACTCTATGCCCGCCTCGCCAAGGCCCAGGACCTCGACCATGCGCCGGAGGACGCCGCGTGAAGCCCCTGCGCTCGCCGTGGGTGATGAGCCTGCTGGTCAATCTGATGTCGGGCTATCTGGCCCTGACCTATCGCACCCTGCGCTGGACGCGAGAGGGCCAGGAAATCGCGAACGACGTCCAGGCCAAGGCTCTGGCCGGGCGCTCGGGTGTGATCCTGGCGCTGTGGCACTCGCGCGTTCCCGTCGGCCCGGCGACCTGGCCGCAAGGCGCCGACAAGCCTGAGATCCGGGTTCTGGTCAGCCAGTCACGCGACGGCGAGTTCATCGCCCGGGTGATCGCCAGGCTGGGACTGCCGTCGATCCGCGGCTCGTCGCTGAAGAAGACGGATGCCGCCAAGAACAAGGGCGGCGAGCAGGCCTTCCGCGACATGGTCAAGTGGGTCAGGGACGGCGGGGCCATGGCCATCACGCCCGACGGCCCCCGCGGCCCGGTCGAGGTGCTGCAGAAGGGTGCCGTGGCCCTAGCCCGGGTGAGCGGCGCGCCGGTGCTGTTCGTCGGCGTGGCCATGAAGCCCTGCCTTCGCCTTGGCACCTGGGACCGCACGATCATCCCCCTGCCCTTCGCCCGGGCGGCCATGGTCTGGCACGGTCCGGCCGCAGCCGGCCGCGAAGACGATCCTGACGCCCTGGCCGAGGCCTGGCGCGAGCGCCTGTCGGCCGTGTCGCGCCGGGCGGAAGCGCTGGTGGGTGAGGTCGATGGAACTCCTCAGAACTCCCTCTGACCCGCTCTCCCCGGCGAAAGCCGGGGCCCAGATCGAACCCCGAGCGCCGGCAATTCGGCTCAGGCAGAAGACGCATCAGCCCCCAAACTCCCCGGATGGATCTGGGTCCCGGCTTTCGCCGGGAAGAACGGGAATAGAAGGGTCCGCCATTGATCCGACCCGCCCATGGTGGGATGTAGGGCCATGCCGCACGACCATTCGGGCCACGCTCACGATCACCATGATCACGCTCATGGACATGACCACGCTCACGACCACGGTCATGACCATTCGCATGGGCACGGTCATCACCATCACGTCCCCAAGGACTTCGGCCGCGCCTTCGCCATCGGCACAGCGCTGAACCTCGGCTTCGTGCTGGTCGAGTTCGGGGCGGGCCTGCTGACCCATTCACTGGCCCTGCTGGCCGACGCCGGTCACAATCTGTCGGACGTTCTGGGCCTGATCCTGGCCTGGGGGGCGGCGACGCTGGCCAAGCGCGCGCCGAGCGGTCGCCACACCTATGGCCTGCGCAAGGGCACGGTGCTGGCCTCGCTGGCCAATGCCGCCCTGCTGCTGGCCGCCACCGGTGCCATCGCCTGGGAAGCCATCCGCCGCTTCGCCGCCCCGACCCCGGTCGAGAGCGGCCCGGTGATGATCGTCGCGGCCATCGGCATTGTCATCAACACCGCCACCGCCCTGATGTTCATGCGCGGCTCCAAGGACGACCTGAACGCCCGCGGCGCCTTCCTGCACATGGCCTCCGACGCCGCTGTGTCGGCCGGGGTGGTGCTTGCCGCCCTGCTGATGATGCTGACCGGCTGGCTGTGGATCGACTCCCTCACCAGCCTGCTGATCGTCGCCGTGATCGTGCTGGGCACCTGGGGCCTGCTGCGCGACTCGCTGGACATGGCCATGGACGCCGCCCCGCGCGGCATCGACCCCGCCAAGGTTCGCGACTGGCTGGCCGCCCGTCCCGGCGTCGTCGAGGTGCACGACCTGCACATCTGGGCGATGAGCACGACCGAAACGGCCATGACCGCCCACGTGGTCCGCCCCGCCGGCGAGGATCACGACCAGTTCCTGCACGAGATCTGCGCGGCGCTGAACAGCCAGTTCAAGATCGGTCATGCCACCGTGCAGATCGAGCACAGCGCCGGCGCCCATGCCTGCCGCCTGGCGCCAGCGGACGTGGTGTGAGCCTTCCGCTGTCGCTCGCGCTCTACCGCGTCGCCACGGCGGCGCTGGAGCCCTTCGCGCCCCTGCTGCTGAAGCGCCGGGCCGCCAAGGGCAAGGAAGATCCGGCCCGCCTGAACGAGCGCCTGGCCCGGCCAGCAGTGCCGCGCCCGCAAGGTCGACTGGTCTGGTTGCACGGGGCCAGCGTCGGCGAGAGCCTGTCGATCCTGCCGCTGGTCGAACGCCTGCGGGCCGAGCGGCCGGACGCGGCCCTGCTGGTGACGTCTGGCACTGTGACCTCGGCGCAACTTCTGGCCCAGCGGCTGCCCAAGGGCGTGATCCACCAGTTCGTGCCAGTCGATACGCCCGGCGGGGCCCAGCGTTTCATCGGCCACTGGCGGCCCGACCTGGTCGTCTTCGTCGAAAGCGAGCTGTGGCCCAACCTGCTGCTGGCCGCCAAGGCGGCCGGGACGCGGCTGGCCCTGGTCTCGGCCAAGCTGTCGGACAGCAGCTTCGACGGCTGGAACGCGCGGCCGTTCGCCGCCCACCGGCTGTTTTCCGGCTTCGACCTGATCCTGGCCCAGGACGGCCGCGCCGCCGACCGCTTCACCAGCCTGGGCGGAACCGTGACCGGCGAGGCCGACCTGAAGTTCGGCGCCGCGCCCCTGCCGGCTGACCCCGTCGAACTGGCTGGCCTGAAGGCCGCACTCGAAGGCCAGCCGTTGCTGCTGGCCGCCAGCACCCATCCGGGCGAGGACGAGATCGTGCTGGACGCCTTCGCAGCCCTGCCAGGCCCGCCGCGCCTGGTCATCGTGCCTCGGCATGTCGAGCGCGGCCCGGCTATCGTCGAGATGGCGAGGACGCGCGGCTTGATCGCCAGCCTGCGTAGCGCCGATCGCCGTGCCGAGCCGGCGCAGGTGATGGTCGCCGACACGCTGGGCGAGCTGGGCCTGTGGTTCCGGCTGGCCGATCTGGCCCTGGTGGCCGGCAGCCTGGTTCCCGGCATAGGCGGCCACAATCCACTGGAGCCGGCGCGGCTGTCCTGCCCGATCCTTTCCGGTCCGCATGTCGAGAACTGGCTTACGGCCTATGCCGAGCTGTCCGCCATCGACGGCATGGCCCTGGCCGACAAGAGCGTACTCGCCGAACGCCTGGCCGCCGCCCTGGCCGATCCCGCCACCGGCAAGCTCCGGGCCGAACGGGCGGCGACCTTTGTCGAAACCCGCGACGCCGAGGCCCGGGCCGGCCTGACCCGCATCATCGAGCTTGTCCCATGAAGCTGTCGACACCCCGCTGGTGGTACGTGAAGTCGGGCGGTCCCTCGCCGGTCACTCGCGCCCTGCTGACCCCGCTGTCGTGGATCTGGGCCGCCGCCACCGCTCGGCGGCTCGCCAAGGGTCCGGGCAGCGAGATCGGCGCGCGGGTGATCTGCGTCGGCAATGTCACGGTGGGCGGAACCGGCAAGACGCCGATCGTTCGCGAACTGCTGCTGACCCTGAGCCAGCGCGGCCTCCAGGCCCACGGCCTGGCGCGGGGTCATGGCGCCAAGGACAAGGGCCCGACCCGGGTCGACAGCGCTCGCCATACCGCCCTGGATGTCGGCGACGAGCCGCTGATGCTGGCCCAGGACTTTCCGATGTGGATCGCCCGCGACCGGTTGGCCGGAGCCCGCGCCGCCTCGGCGGCGGGGGCCCAGGCGATCGTCATGGATGACGGCCATCAGAACCCGGACGTCCGCAAGGCGCTGTCATTGATCGTGGTCGACGGCGAGACGCGGAATGACGAGTGGCCGTTCGGTGACGGCAAGGTGTTCCCGGCCGGGCCGATGCGCGAACCGCTGAAGGTCGGGCTGGCCCGGGCCGACGCCGTGGTCCTGCTGCTGCCCGCCGACCTGCCGGCCGCCGATCCGGCCCTGCTGGCCCTGTTTGGCCAAACGCCGGTGCTGATTGCCCGGCTGGAACCGGTCGGCCGTCCGCCGCAGGGTCCCCAGCTGGGGTTCGCCGGTATCGGCAAGCCGTGGAAGGTCGAGCGCGCCCTGCTGGCCGCCGGCTGCAAGCTGGTCGACTTCGCGCCCTTCCCCGATCACGGCGTCTATGACGAAGGCACGCTGAAGATGCTGGCCGACCGCGCGGCCCTGTTCGACGCAGGCCTCGTCACCACCGAGAAGGACTGGGTGCGACTGTCGCCGGCCTGGCGGGCCAGGGTCGCGCCGTGGCCGGTGAGAGCCCGGTTCGAGGACGAGGCGGCGTTGGCGGCGGTGCTGGCGAAGGCGGGTTTGTAGAAGGCCAAAGATCCTCCCCCTCCGGGCGAGGTGGCCCAGAGGGCCGGAGGGGGCCGGCTTGGCCTGAGCCGCATTAGCCCCCTCAGTCGGGGAGTTTATCCTCCGGCCGACCTGCGGTCGGTCCCGGGGGCGACAGCTCTCCCAGAGGGGGAGCAGCGTCTACGCCCTACTTCACCACAGCCCCGCCCTTGATCACCGAGGTCACGGCCAGAAGCACCGAAACGTCCGCCAGCGGATCACCCTTGACGGCGATCAGGTCGGCGGTCTTGCCGGGGGCCAGCGAGCCGATCTCGGCCGACAGGCCCAGATGATCGGCGGCGTTGATCGTTGCAGTCTGGATGGCCTGCAGCGGGGTCAGGCCCGCCTTGACCAGCAGGCCAAACTCGCCGGCATTATCGCCATGGGCGCTGACGCCACTGTCGGTGCCAAACGCGATCTTGACGCCGGCGGCATGAGCCCGGCGGGCCATGTCCAGCATCTTGGGGCCGGCCTCAAGCGCCTTGGCCGACTGGGCGGGCGTGAAGTAGTTGGCCGGTCCCGAGGCGATCCGATAGACGAAATCCCCCGCCATCAGGGTGGGGACGAGATAGGCGCCGTTCTTCTTGAATAGGGCGATGCTCTCGTTGTCGAGATAGGTGCCGTGCTCGATGGAGTCGCCGCCGGCCTTCAGGAAGGTGTTGATGCCGTCGGCGCCATGGGCATGGGCCGTAACCTTGCGACCCATGCGATGGGCGGTCTCGACGATGGCGATGATCTCGGCGTCGGAAAACTGCTGGGCTAGGCCCGCAGCGGTATTGGACAGCACCCCGCCGGTGGCGGTGATCTTGATCAGGTCGGCGCCCAGCCAGATCTGCTCGCGCACCGCCCGGCGGCAATCGTCAGCCCCCGAACAGATCGATTCGGGCCGCAGGGCGTGCATGACCTCTTCGCGATAGCCGTTGATGTCGGCATGGCCGCCATGCACCGCCACCGAGGCTCCCGAGGCCAGGACGCGCGGCCCCACCACGTCGCCGCGCTGGATGCCGCCGCGCAGGGCGAAGATCGCCTCGCTGTCAGCCCCCAGATTGGCCACGGTGGTGAAACCGGCCATCAGGGTCTTGCGGGCGTAGCCGGCCCCGACCATCGCCTCGTCGGACGAGGACCGGGTCACGCCCTGCAGGCGCGCATTCGGATTTTGCTGGTTGGTCAGGTGGACGTGGCTGTCGATCAGACCCGGCAGGACAAAGCTGTCCTTCAGGTCGACGACCTTGCCGCCCGGCTCGGAAACATGGCCGTCGAGGATACGGGCGATCTTGCCGTTCTCGATGACCACGGTCTTGCCGGTCTCGACCTTGCCCGTGGCCGGATCGGCCAGCAGCCGGCCGGCCTGGACGAACAGGGTTTGGGCGCCGGCGGCGCCGGCGATCGCGGTGGTGAAAGCCAGGGCGCAGACGCCCATCATCAGGTTACGCATCAAGGTCTCAGGCCCCCGCCTTTTGCGCGAAGGTCCAGGCCCCTCTGGCCAGCACCGGCACGCGTGCTTCCATCGTCTGCGCATGGGCGCTGGCGGCGGTGCCATCGCGAACGCGGCCGACAATGCCCTGGCAGATGCCGGCTAGTCTGAAGAGGTTGTAGCTGAAGTACCAGTCCAGATTGGGCAGGCCCTCGCGGCCGGTCAGCTTGCAGTAGCGGGCCACGGCCTCCTCGATGGTCGGCACGCCATAGGCGGTCAGGTCCCCGACATCGGACAGGCCGCCGCGCTGGTCGGACGGCATCACCCAGTTCATCAGGAAGTAGCTGAAATCGGCCAGCGGATTGCCCAGCGTCGACAGCTCCCAGTCCAGCACCGCCACGACCTTGGGCTCGGTGGCGTGCAGGATCATGTTGTCGAGGCGATAGTCGCCATGCACGATCGAGGTGCGATCATCCTCCGGGGCCGTGGTCGGCAGCCAGGCCATCAGCCTGTTCATGTCCTCCAGGTTGGAGGTCTCCGAAGCCTTGTACTGCTTGGTCCAGCGGTCGATCTGGCGCGAGAAATAGTTGCCCGGCTTGCCATAGTCAGCCAGGCCCACGGCGGCGTAATCCACATTGTGCAGGGCGGCCAGGGTGTCGATCTCGGCCTCATAGATCGCCCGGCGTTCGGCCGGCTGATAGTCGGGCAAGGTGCCGTCCCACAGGATGCGGCCCTCCACATTGTCCATCACGTAGAAGATCGTGCCCAGCACGTCCTCGTCCATGCACAGGGCATAGGCCTTGGCGACCGGGAAGTGAGCCTTGTTCAGGCCCGAGATCACCTTGAACTCGCGGTCCACCGCGTGGGCGCTGGGCAGCAGCTTGCCCGGCGGCTTGCGGCGCAGGACGTACTTCTGGGTCGGGGTAACCAGCTGATAGGTCGGGTTGGACTGGCCGCCCTTGAACTGGCGCACCTCCAGCGGGCCTGTGAAGCCCTCGACATGGGCCGCAAGCCACGAAGCCAGCTTGCCCTCGTCGATCGCATGGCGCGGATCGACCGGCTTGGTG
>JANOSS010000156.1:0-11319 GCA_031415995.1 Caulobacter sp.
CGACGGACTTCGTCGCCTTCCTTGATGGCCTGGTCCTGACCGAAGATCACGCAACCGACGTTGTCGCGCTCGAGGTTCAGGGCCATGCCCTTCACGCCGGCCTTCGGGAACTCGACCATTTCGCCGGCCTGGACGTTGTCCAGACCGTAGATGCGGGCGATGCCGTCACCGACGGACAGCACCTGGCCGACGTCGGAAACAGCGGCGTCTTCGCCGAAATTGGCGATCTGCGACTTGAGGATGGCCGAAATCTCGGCGGCGCGGATGTCCATGGCTGTCTTGGGCTCTCTGCGATTTTTATCTTTTGACGCGCTTATAAAGGTTTAGGCGCGCTTCAGGGCGAATTTCAGGGAATCGAGCTTCGAACGGAGCGAAGCATCGAACAGGCGGGAGCCGACGCGCACCTTGATGCCACCCAGAAGGGCGGCGTCGATGCGGGTCGAAAGTTCGGGGGTCTTGCCCAGCGCCGAAGCCAGGGCGGCTTGCACGCCCTTCAGCTGGGCGGCGGTCAGTTCGGTCGCCGAGGTAACCTCGGCCGAGACGACGCCGCGATGCTTGGCCGACATTTCGGCGAAAGCCGTGATGGCACCCATCAGGTCGCCGGCGCGACCATTGGTGGCCACCAGGCCGATGAACTTGCTGGTCAGCGGCTGGAAGCCGGCCTTTTTGGCGATGGCGGCCAGGCCCTTGGCCTTGTCTTCGGACGAGAACGCGGGCGAGGCGACAAGGCGGCGCAGATCGGCGCTGTCGGCATACATCGCCTTCAACGACTTCAGGTCGGCCTCGACCTTGGCCAGTTGATTGCTTTCGATCGTCAGTTCGAACAGGGACTGCGCATAGCGCTGACCCGCATCCGTCGCCTTGGTTTCGTCCGCCACTTGGTATCCGCCCGGTGCGTTGCAATGCCCGCGGACAAGAAGATTAACCCTTGTCCCGGCTTAAAGGCTTGAGCGCGCTTGGAAAAAGCACATGTAGAGCCGGTGCTGATGCGCCGGCTCATCTGAAGCCGCGCGCCTGATAACACGGGCTTTTCGCAGTCGCAACCAAACCGGCGCGATCAGGCCCCGACGCGGCGAAACACCGCCGAGGCGGCGGCGGCGAGGGTTCCGTTACGGCGCCGCACTTCGCCCTGCGCGAACACCAGGCTGCGCGTCGACCGTTCCACCCAGGCGCGCATAGCCAGATTGTCGCCAGCCTCTCCTTCGGGGCCGTCGGGACCATAGTCGATGGTCAGGGACGATGGGCGGGTGTCAGCCCCGGCGATATCGCGCAGGGCGGCTTCCAGCTGGGCGGCGAGGGTCGTGCTCATGGACGTTCAACTACGCAGGGTCGGCGAAAAGAAAAAGGGCGGCGGGACAGGCCCGC
Organism: Caulobacter sp.; assembly: GCA_031415995.1. Taxonomy (GTDB): domain Bacteria; phylum Pseudomonadota; class Alphaproteobacteria; order Caulobacterales; family Caulobacteraceae; genus Caulobacter. Next base: position 1,366 of record JANOSS010000156.1, read on the forward strand.
CGCCCCATCAGGCAAAGGCTCGAGGAAACAGCCAGACAGGGCGACGATCGCCCCAACGCGTCCGGGTACTAAACAGGGGTGGCTCAGGCGGCCTTGGCCGAGGCGTTGCAGCGCGCCAGGTCTTCGGCGTCCAGCGACTTGGTCTCGCCGCCGAAGGCCGAAACGCGGCCGACTTCCTTGGCCAGGGCCTTGCAGGACGCGGCCGTGATGGCGCGCGAGGGGGCCGAGGTCGCGACGCACTCAGCGCCGTCGCAGACAAACACCGCGCCGCCGGCGACGATCTTCGACTTGGCGGCGACCGGGGCTTCCAGAGCGGCGGCGACGCGGCCATCGGCCAGGGCGGCGCCGGCAAACATGGAAACGGACAGAGCGGCGACAGCCGCAAGGGTACGGAGCTTCATAAGAGCCCTCCAACGTTCAGGGGAGTTGTGTGAAGATCGATGATCGGCGAAAAGCGTACTGGTCGTTCAGGCTTCGGGGACGCAAGCATCGGTATCCCCACCGAAGCGACAAAGCTGAACTAAGCACTGCTTAGATATCAGTGATAAGCGATTGTGCAAGCGGTATTTAATTCGCATGAGCAATTTGTAATGAAGCCCGGCGGTTTTCAGAATCGACCAGCGCGCCCGAACGGGTGGGCGGCTCGGGTCTCTTCCGAATTGGCGACCGGGCTACAAGCCCAGGATTGAGTCGATCCGGCTTTCGGCCTTGGCGTGGATTTGCCGCTCTTCCACCATGCCCTCGAGCCGTGAATAGCGCCCGTCCTTGCCGACCTTGCGGCGCAGCTGGTCGGCAGTGAGGAGGACAGGCGAAACCGCCGGGTCGGAGAACTTGCCCATGAGGGCCGACAGCGTGGCGCCGATAAAGGCCGCCGCAACCGGTCCGGCCGCCCCGGTGACGCCCTCGCCGAACACGGCCTCAAGGCGGGCGATCAGCAATTCGCGGTTGGGCTGGTCGTCCAGCATGCCAATCAGCATCAGCACGCCGCCCTCAATGGCGACGGCCAGCACCACGGCCACCAGCACGCCCAGCAGTCGGGGCCGGACAAAAAGTCCGAGCGCCGCGCCGATGATCGCTGCTGTGGCGATGGTGAACATGCGACCAGCCTAGCAGGGGTTGGTCAAAAGCCCGTTAAGAACGCCGATATTCCCAAGCGGCAGGCTTGGCTGCAACCCGACGCCGCGCATACTCGCCCGCAAGACAAAGAAAACACTGCAGGGAGGCTAGGCCATGGACTTCACCCTACCGCCGGAACTGACCGCCTATCTGGCCGTGCTCGACAGGTTCATCGAGGACGAGATCGCGCCCTTGCAGGCCCGCGATGACAACGAGCGCTTCTTCGACCACCGCCGCGAATGGGCCCGCACCGACTGGGACGGCGGCGGCCTGCCCCGCCACGAGTGGGAAGAGCTGCTGGCCAAGGCCCGCAAGCTGGCCGACGCCGCCGGCCACTATCGCTTCGCCCTGCCCCGTGAATTCGGCGGCCAGGACGGCTCCAACCTGTGGATGGCGGTGATCCGCGAGCACCTGGCCTCCAAGGGCCTGGGCCTGTTCAACGACCTGCAGAACGAGCACTCGATCGTCGGTAACAATCCGTTCGTGCTGATGATCCGCGATTTCGGCCGGCCCGATCAGCAGCACCTGATCACCGACATGCTGGACAAGGGGGCTTTTCGTCCGACCTTCGGCCTGACCGAGCCCGAGCATGGTTCGGACGCCACCTTTATGGAGACCCGCGCGGTGCGCGAGGTTCACAAGGGCGAGGCCGGCTGGCGGATCAATGGCGAGAAGATGTGGACCACCGGCATGCACGCCGCCACCCACTGCTGCCTGTTCGCTCGAACCTCCGGCGAGGACGGCGAGGCCAAGGGGATCACCGCCTTCCTGGTGCCCGCCCATGCCCCCGGCGTGAAGATCGAGGAATATCTCTGGACCTTCAACATGCCGACCGACCACCCCCGGGTCAGCTTCACCCAGGTGTGGGTCCCCGACAGCGCGATGTTCGGACCCGAGGGCGGCGGCCTGGCCCTGGCCCAGCACTTCGTGCACGAGAACCGCATCCGCCAGGCGGCCTCAAGCCTGGGCGCGGCGACCTTCTGCATAGAAGAGAGCGTCAAGTACGCCCGCGTCCGCAAGCCCTTCGGCAAGCCCCTGGCCGAGAACCAGGCCATCCAGTTCCCGCTGGTGGAACTGGCCAGCACCGCCGAGATGCTGCGGCTGCTGATCCGCAAGACCGCCTGGGAAATGGACCAGATGACCAAGCCGGAGGTGGAAAAACGCCTCTCCGACAAGGTCTCGATGTGTAACTATCAGGCCAACCGCCTGGTCTGCGAGGCCGCCGACCGGGCCATGCAGGTGCACGGAGGATTGGGCTATTCGCGCCACAAGCCGTTCGAACACATCTATCGCCACCACCGCCGCTACCGGATCACCGAGGGGTCCGAGGAGATCCAGATCCGCAAGGTGGCGGCCTGGCTGTTCGGCTATCTGGGTCCCCGACGCAAAACCTTCGCGGAAATGGAGAAGGTTTAATACCGGCCGACCTGACGTAGATCAACGGACGCGCTATGTAACAAGGGTATGCGAGCCGTGATGCTCGTATCGGAGGGCTGAATGAACCGTTTCGCCAAATCTTTTTCGCGCCTGGCGCTGGTCGCCGCGCTCGCCGCCGGCCTGGCCGGCTGCGGGATCAACACCATCCCCACCCAGGACGAGGCGACCAAGACGGCCTGGGCCGAGGTGCAGAACCAGTATCAGCGCCGCGCCGACCTGGTCCCTAACCTGGTGGCCACCGTGAAGGGCTACGCAGCCCAGGAAAAGGGCGTGCTGGTCGAGGTCACCCAGGCCCGCGCCAGCGCCACGCAGGTCAAGGTCGACGCCTCGACCATCACCGACCCGGCCGCCTTCGAAAAATACGCCGCCGCCCAGGACAAGCTGTCGGGCGTGCTGGGTCGACTGATGATGATTCAGGAGAACTACCCCGACCTGAAGTCGAACCAGAACTTCATGGCCCTGCAAAGCCAGCTGGAAGGCACGGAAAACCGCATCACCATCGCCCGGCGCGACTACAACCAGACGGCTCAGGTCTACAACACCACCCTGCGGACCTTCCCCAGCATCGTCTGGGCCAAGACGATGTATTCGAGCCAGAAGCCGGCCGTGCTGTTCCAGGCCACAGCTGCGGCGCAGTCGGCCCCGACGGTCAGCTTCGACACGGCCCCGCCGGCCTCGGCTCCGGCCCAGTAGGTTGAAACCCACAAACCTTGTCATCCCGGAAGCCTCGCAGAGGCTGTCCGGGACCCAGTGGCCGGCGCACAGCGCTCGCCCCTGGGTCCCGGAGCTCCGCGCTGCGCGCTCCGGCCGGGATGACAAGCAAGGGTTTGGCGCGCTGGTGATCACGGCCTTGGCCGCGCTCTGCCTGTCCCTCGCCCTCCCCGCCTTCGCCGCGCCGAAGTTCCCGCCGCTGAGCGGCCGGGTGGTCGACGAGGCCAATATCCTCTCGCCCCAGGTCGAGGCCGACCTGACGGGCAAGCTGAAGTCCCTCGAAGACTCCACCGGCCGACAGCTGGTGGTGGCAACGGTCCCGACCCTGCAGGGCTACGAGATCGAGGACTATGGCTACCAACTGGGCCGCAGCTGGGGTCTGGGCGCCAAGGACCGGGATGACGGCGCGATCCTGCTAGTCGCCCCCACCGAGAAAAAGGTGCGCATCGAGGTCGGCTATGGCCTGGAGCCGGTGCTGACCGACGCCCTGTCCAGCGTCATCATCCAGAGCGCCATCATCCCGAAGTTCAAGGCCGGCGACCTGCCGGGCGGCGTCGTGGCCGGGGCCGACGAGCTGCTCCGGCAACTGTCCCTGCCAAGCGACGAGGCCCGGGCCAATGTGGCCCAGGCGGCCAAGCCCCAACCCTCAAGCTCGGGCTCGGGCTCGGGCTCGGGCTTTTCGCCGATCGCTGCGGTGCTGATCGGCCTGTTCGTGTTCTTCCTGATCACCCGCCTGCTGCCGGGACGGCGCGGACGGCGCGGTGGCCTGGGCTCGGCCCTGCCCTGGATCATTCTCAACGCCCTGACCAGCGGTGGCGGAGGTCGCGGCGGCGGTGGTGGGTTTGGCGGCGGCGGGTTCTCCGGCGGCGGCGGCTCGTTCGGCGGCGGCGGAAGTTCGGGGAGTTGGTAATGCGCAAGATGACTCCCCAGGACCAGGCCCGCATCGCCGAGGCCGTGGCGGCGGCCGAAAAGACCACCGCCGGCGAGATCTTCTGCGTGCTGGCGCCCGAGGTTTCCGACTACCGCGAGACCCCACTGGTCTGGGCGGCGGCGGCGGCCCTGATCCTGCCGGCCGGCGGCCTGCTGGCCGGACTGCGGCCAGAGATGCTGACGACCCTGTTCGGCGGCTGGACCGTCGGCCACGCCTCGGCCACCGACGGCGCCATCCTGTCGGCGCTGTCGATCTATATCGGCCTGCAGGCGGCGATCTTCATTGTGGCTGCCCTGCTGGTCTCGATCCCACCGATCCGCCGGGCCCTGACGCCCGGCGCGCTGAAGGCGGCGGCGGTCAAGCGCGCGGCCATGGAGCAGTTCATGAGCCACGGCCTGCACCTGACCCGCGACCGCACCGGCGTGCTGATCTTCGCCGCCCTGGCCGAGCACCGCGTCGAGGTCATCGCCGACGAAGGCATCTACAAGGCCGCGCCCAACGCGGTCTGGGACGAGGTGGTCGCCGATCTCGTGGCCGGCATGAAACGCGGCAAGATCGCCGACGGCTTCGTCGCCGCCGTCACCCGGGTCGGCGAGATCCTGTCCAGCCACGTGCCCGTGCGCGAGGCCGACACCAATGAACTGCCCAACGGCCTGAAGATTTTGCCCAAGGGCTGAAGAGGGAGCCCCCGCCTTGTCCAGCATCGATCCAACCCGCGAACAGTTCGACGCCTTCAAGGGCCTGCCGCGCGACACGCCGATCCAGATGCTCAACCTGGTGCGGCTCAAGGCCATGGCCGACTATGCGGTCGATCATCCCGAGCACGGCAAAGGCCGGTCGGGCCTGGACGCCTATCGGGCCTATGGCCGCGAGACCGCCGCCCTGTTCGCGAAACTGGGCGGCCGGCAGATCTGGGCGGGCAAGCCGGAACTGGTCCTGACCGGACCGACCGACGAGCGCTGGGACCTGGCCTTTATCGCTGAATATCCCAATGCCGGGGCCTTCTTCGCCATGGTCACCGACCCGGACTATCGCGAACACGTCAAGCACCGTCAGGCGGCCGTCGAGGACTCGCGGCTGATCCGGCTGGCGCCGATGACGCCCGGCGAGGGCTTCGGCGAATAGAAACGGGGCGGCCGCTTGCGCGACCGCCCCGCCGATCCGAACCTCAAAAGGCTCGACTAGAGCGTTATTCGGCGAAGTGGATACCGGTTCGCCGCCGAAATAACGCGTCAAAACAATAATCTAGAGCAAACGACATGATTCAATCATGGCGACCTTTGCTCTAGAAGCTCCGCCGCACCGTCACGCCCATCGTGCGCGGTTGGCCGACCGTGTAGCCGAGACGCGCCCGGCCGCCGCGTTCGCGGTCGAACGACAGCAGCGGGTTCTCGTCGAACACGTTGTTGGCGTAGGCGATGATGTCGACGCCGTTGTCCATCTCCAGCCCGATACTGAAATTGACGATCTCGTAGCTGGGCAGCTGCAGATTGACGAGCGTCGGCACGGTTCCGGTGGCGCCGCCGAACGCCAGGCGCGAGGTGAAGGAGCGCGGATTGTTCTCCTGGTCGCTGGCCTGGGTATAGCGGTTGCCGATGTGCTGCACCGAGGCGGTGACATAGGCTTCCATGCCCGAGCGGACGGTCCACGAATAGGTGGCGTCGGCCGAGATTTGGAACTTGGGCACCGACGGCAGGCGGTTGCCCTCGCGGATGCCGCCCAGCACCGCGCCCGTCCCGTCCTTCACGGTCGAGTCGAACTCGGCCTCCAGCAGGCTGCCCGAGACGCCGATGTCGAGACCCGGCGCCAGACGCGCGGAAAACTCGGCCTCAATGCCCATGGTGTGGGCCTTGGGCACGTTGAACACCACGCGCGAGGAGCACGAGCCGGCGTCCAGCGTGGTCTGCAGGTTCTTGATGTCGGTATAGAAGACGGCGCTGTTGAAGCTGATCCCGCCAAAGCGCGACTTCACGCCAGCCTCGTAGTTCCACAGCGTCTCGTCGTCATAGGACTGGAAGCCGCCGAAGATCGCCTTGTCCTGCGCGGAGCACAGCGGCAGGTTCAGCGGATCATTGACCCCGCCCAGTCGGAAGCCCTGGGCGGCCTGGGCGTTGAAGGTGACCGTGTCGCTGGCCTCATAGGCCACCAGAACCCGCGGCGTGAAGCCGTCGGACGCGGTCTTGTCGACCTGGTTGTCGCCGTTGGCGAACAGGCCGCCCGACTTGAACTGGCGGGTTTCCTCAAAATCATAGAACCGCCCGCCGGCCGTGACGGTCAGCTTGTCCAGCTTGTAGCTGGCCTCGCCGAACAGGGCCTTCTGCTTGATGTTGTAGGGCAAGGAGGCGTTGTAGGGCGAGTTGCGCGGGAAGCCGTTGGCCACCGCCGCCGAGGTGCCGGCGCCCAGGGTGGCGTCGGTGAAGGCGTCATAGCCTGGGGTGGGCAGGCGCTGGTCATAGATGCGGTCGACTTCTGAATAGAAGCCGCCGAACACCCATTGGAACGGGCCATCGCCGGTCGAGCCCAGCCGCAGCTCCTGGGTGAACTGCTCCAGATCGGTGGTGTCGACCAGCTTGGACGGCAGCAGCACGGCCGCCGACGGATAGCCCAGGTCCACCGAGACGCTGCCGGTCAGGGCGCTGGCGTCGCGGTCGATGTGGATCTTGCGATCGACATAGCTGGACACCGAGGTCAGCTCGACGGCGCCCAGGCCGATCGAGGCGGTCAGGTCGGTCAGCAGGGTGTCGTCAGCGAAGCTTTCGTCCAGCAGCAGGTGCTGTTCGCGCTCGCCCAGACGAACCGGCGTGCGGGTCGTGGTGTTGGGGTTGGCGAACAGGTTGAAGGCTTCCTGGCGGTTGAAGCCGTTGGCGCGGATTTCCTGATAGACCACCCGCGGCGTGATGCTGATGTTCTCGGTCGGTTGCAGCAGCACCGACACGCGGCCGCCGGTGCGGCTGCCGTCATTGACGTTCTTCTTGCGACCGCCGCCCTCGGTGCGGGCGTCGATGAAGCCGGCATATTTGGTGTAGTAGCCCGCCGCGCGCACGGCCACCTTGTCAGAGACCGGCAGGTTGATCGCGCCCTTGACGTAGCCGCCGGTATCGTCGCCATCGACCATGTTGGCATTGGCCTCGACCACGCCCTCGGTAACGCCGATCTTGGGCTGGTTGGTGATGTAGCGGATGGTGCCGCCCACCGAACCTGAGCCGAACAGCGTGCCCTGCGGGCCGCGCAGGGTTTCCACCCGGTTCAGGTCAAAGAGATCGATGTCGGGCGTGAACAGCGACAGCGAGATCACCGACTCGTCGAGATAGACCCCGACCTGTTCCTTGACGCCCGGCTGGTCGCGGACGACCTGGCCGGCCGAGACGCCGCGCACCGAGACCTGGCTCTGGCCGGGGCCGAGGTTCTGGATCGTCAGGCTGGCGACATTGCGCGACAGGTCTTCCAGGGTGACCGCGCCGGAACGCTGGATGTCCTGCTGGGTCTGGGCGTTGATCGAGAACGGCACGTCCAGAATGGTCGAGTCGCGCTTTGTGGCGGTGACGATGATTTCCTCGACGGTGGAGTCCTGAGCCGCAGCCAGGGTCGGCAGGGCGACAAGGCCCGCCAGGGCGCTGGCGGCCAGCAGCGCATGGCGCGTGCGGGGGCGCCGGGTCGATAAGGTCATGTGTAGTCCTCCCAGATGTTTTTCGCGGTCTCTAGGCCAGGCCCGGCCGCATCCTGAGGGTTCATGTTCAGGCCAATCAAAGTCAACGCCCATTCCGGACGTGCTCGGACGAGTCTACCGTCTTGTGTCCCGGCTGGCGCACATCCGCAGCATGGAGGCATGGACCGGGCTCAGGAGGGTAAGATCAGGGTCAAGGATTGCGCGGCAGAGCCGAGACACCGGTGTCCTGCCCCGTCCGAATGCGCGGGCCGCCCGCGCCGACCGGGCCAAAGCGGCTTTACGTGCGCGTGACCTTTCGCCAGCGGGATTCCGAGTCTAGGGTGGCCGCCAATTCAAACTAACGTTTAACGGGGAGAAGCGCCCAATGCGCGAAGCGGTCATCGTCTCTTACGCCCGCACCGGTCTGGCCAAGTCAGTCCGCGGTGGTTTCAACAACACGCACGGTGCGGCCATGGCCGGTCACGCCATCCAGCACGCCGTGTCGCGCGCCGGCCTCGACGGCGGCGAAGTGGAAGACGTCGCCCTGGGCTGCGGCGGTCCTGAAGGCGCGACCGGCATGAACGTGGCCCGCAACGCCGCCATGTGGGCCGGTCTGCCGGTCACCGTTTCGGGCCAGACCATCAATCGCTTCTGCTCGTCGGGCCTGCAGGCCATCGCCACGGCGGCCAACTATGTGCGCAACGACGGTGCCAATGTCGCCATCGGCGGCGGCGTCGAGTCGATCTCGCTGGTCAATGCGGGCGGTCACATGAACCGCCACCACATCACCGAAGAAAAGCTGATGAAGACCCATCCGGCCTTGTGGATGGCGATGATCGACACCGCCGACATCGTGGCCAAGCGCTACAATCTCAGCCGCGAATACCAGGACGAATACGCCCTGCGCAGCCAGCAGCGCATCGCCGCCGCCCAGGCCGCCGGCCTGTTCGCCGACGAGATCGTGCCGATGGCCACCAAGATGAAGGTGGTCAACAAGGAAACCAAGGAAGAGAGCCTGGTCGACTACGTGGTCGACAAGGACGAGTGCAACCGCCCCGAAACCACGCTCGAAGGCCTCAACAGCCTCAAGCCGGTCATGGGCGAAGGCAAGTTCGTCACCGCCGGCAACGCCAGCCAGCTGTCGGACGGCGCCGCCGCCGTGGTGGTGTGAAGCCGCCGAGGCCGCCCGTCGCGGCCTGACGCCGCTGGGCGCCTTCCGCGGCTTCGCCGTCGCCGGCTGCGAGCCCGACGAGATGGGCATCGGCCCGGTCTACGCCGTGCCGCGCCTGCTGGAACGCCACGGCCTCAAGGTCGATGATATCGACCTGTGGGAACTCAACGAAGCCTTCGCGGTGCAGGTGATCTACTGCCGCGACAAGCTGGGCATTCCGGGCGACAAGCTCAACGTCAACGGCGGTGCGATCGCCGTGGGCCACCCTTACGGCGTGTCGGGCCAGCGCCTGACCGGCCATGCGCTGATCGAAGGCAAACGCCGCGGCGCCAAGCGGGTGTGCGTGACGATGTGCATCGGCGGCGGCATGGGTGCCGCCGGTGTGTTCGAAGTTCTCTGACACCGGGGCGCAACATGACTCTGCGCCCGACCGTCGACTTCCTGCTGCACGACTGGTTGCACGTCGAGACGCTACAGCAACGCGAGCGTTTCGCTGATCACAGCCGGGAGACCTTCGACGCCGTTCTCGACACCTGCGAGCGCATCGCGCGCGAGAAATACGCGCCGATCAACCGGCTGGTGGATACGCAGGAGCCGCATTTCGACGGCGAGCGCGTGGTCTTGCCGCAGGCCACGCACGATGCGCAAAAGGCCTACGCCGGCTCGGGCATGCTGAGCGCCGCGCAGGACTACGAGGTGGGTGGCATGCAGCTGCCCTACACGGTGGAGGCCGCGGCCAACGCCTTCTTCGCCATGGCCTCGGTCAGCATCGGCAGCGGCATGCTCACCACCGGCAACGCCAACCTGCTCATGGTGCACGGCACCGACTTGCAGAAAAAGGTGTTTGCGCTCAACGAGTTCTCGGGTCGCTTCTCGGGGACCATGTGCCTCTCCGAACCCCAAGCCGGATCGAGCCTGAGCGATGTGTCCACCCGAGCCGTG
>JANOSS010000157.1:0-14492 GCA_031415995.1 Caulobacter sp.
CCGGCGGAGGCGGCGGGGGAGGCGGCGGGGGGGGAGGGGGAGGCGGCGGGGGGGAGGGGGCGGCGGGGGCGGCGGGGGCGGCGGGGCCGGCGGGGCGGCGAAGGAGTAGCGGAGACCGACGGTCACCGATTGGTCCTTGTACTCACCACCGAACGCGCCGGGCTGCAGTGCGCCCGAACCTTGCGACTGCCACGAGTGATCGTTGGCAGCGGCCAGGTAGCGGTAGGTGACGTCGATGTTCAGCTTGTCGGTCGCCTTGATCGAGGCGCCGGCGATCGCTTGCCACGAAATGGCCAGGTCGTCGTCATCAACGGTGAGGTTCTGGATGGCGACATTGCCCGCCGTAACCGTACCGACGCCGCTGAACTGGCCAAGGGTCTTGACGTCCAGACGGTTCAGGCCGAGGCCCGCGCCGATAAAGGGGTTGATCCAGGCACCGGGAGCGAAGTCATAAAGGACGTTCGCCATCAGGGTCCAGGAATCGATCGAGCCGTCCGGCGAGCCGCACTTCGGCGCGGCCGCAGTGCGGATCACGCCGGGGGTGCAGAGGCCACGGGGCTGCTGGCGAACGGCGTTGCCGCGAACCGAGGTCAGGTCGCCGGGGCGATAGCCGCCTTCGAGTTCAGCGCGCCAGTTCGGGGTGAACTGGTAGCCGAGACGAACGAAACCGGTCCAGTCGCTGTCCGAGGCCCACGCGTAGTGATAGTGAGCGCCGTCCGGAGCGTTGGCGTCGGACTCGGTCTTCATAGCGGTCGGGAAGTGGTAGCCCAGATCGACCGCGCCGTACCAGCCGGTCTCTTGAGCGGAGACGCCCGACGCGGCGCAAACCGCAGCCAGAGCGACTCCCGCCAGGAGTTTGAATTTCATATCAAGAGCCCTCTATTGCCCTGCTCCGGCCGAAAACGACCGAGCATCGTTATACCAAGGCGAACGTCCCGGGAAAGTGTCAGCAAAGCCACACTCGTCAGGTTTCGCTGACCTGGATATTTGCTCCAGGAAGCCAAACAAGACCGCCCCACAAAATCAACTTCCGAGCGTATCGGCTGAAATTTTCCGCAGACAACGCCAGCTTGTTCGTTCGCACGTGAAACCGGGTCGCGCAAGGGCTTGGTGCATGAAAAGGTGGCGCTTTGTCGCAGTACGGCCACACCTATGCTGTTCTTCCCGCGACACGGGAAGTTTCGGCCAGGCGCGACCCGCAGTGCTCGCCGGGGTCAGCAGACTTTGCGCGGCCGGGGCTTGGCCAAGGCGATCAAGCGCCTGAGAAAGGTCTCGCTAGCGCAGCGACGTGTCTCTCAGCCGCCGACGACGACCGCCCAGGGCGTCGGGACGGTTCAGTACCTTGCGGTACTCGTCGCGGCGCTCGTGGATCGAGGCGATCACCAGTCCCATCGGCACGCCGATATCGACCAGCACCGCCTCGGATAGTTGCAGGCTGGCCTCGATGGTCTCGGGCACGGCGTCGGTGGCGCCCAGTTCATAGAGCCGGGCGGCGTGGCGGGCGTCGCGGGCGCGGGCGACGATAGACAACTCGGGACGCGCGCCGCGCGCGGCGGCGACCACCGCCTCGGCGGCCTCCGGCGCGTCCATGGTCACGACCACCGCCCGGGCGGTAGCCAGTCCACAACGCTCCAGGAGTTCCAGTCGAGAGGCGTCGCCATAATAGATGCGGCGGCCATCGCGGCGCCCCTGCTCCACCAGCCGGGCGTCGCGCTCGACGGCGATCCAGGGCAGGTCGTGGCGGCCCAGCATGTCGCCCACCAGCTTGCCGACCCGGCCATAACCGATCACCAGCACCTGGCCCGAAGGCTCAGGACCGACACGGTCGGGCTCATCGGCCTGGCCTTGGCCGAGGGGCGCTTCGGACGTCCTGGCGACCGGGACCTTGCGACCCAGGCGCGCGCCCAGGGCGGCCAGGACCGGGATCAGGAACATGGTCAGGGTGGCCGAAACCAGCACCGCCTGGCCCACCGCCCGCGGCACGACCTGCGCGCCCATGGCGTTGTCGAGAATGACGAAGGCGAACTCGCCGCCGGCCGCCAGGATCAGGGCCGCCTCGGCCGAGGCCCTGGTCCCCAGCTTCATGGCCAGGCCCAGGCCGAACACCATGGCCGCCTTGACCACCAGCAGGCCAACGGCGACCCCCAGGATCAGTGCGGGCTTGGCGACCAGCAGCGACAGGTCCAGGCGAATGCCCAGCGACACGAAGAACAGGCTCAGCAGCAGGCCCTTGAACGGCTCGATCTTGACCTCGACCTCGTGGCGATACTCGGTTTCAGCCAACAGCACACCGGCCACGAAGGCGCCCAGGGCCATCGACAGGCCCGACAGCGCGCTGACCATGCCGGCGCCGATGATCACCAGCAGGCAGGCGGCCATGAACATCTCTTCGCTCTTGGCCTTGGCGACGGACTTCAGCATCGGCCGCAGGGCCAGCCTGCCAACCAGCACGATAGCGCCCAAACCCGCAGCCGCCGGGAGCAGCGCCACCAGGTCCGTGAGCACGAACGCCCCGTCGCCCCGGCCCAGGATGGTCAGGGTGATCAGAATCGGGGCCACGGCCAGGTCCTGGAACAGCAGCACCGAGAAGGTCGCCCGTCCGCCGTCGGAATGCAGCCTGCGCCGCTCGGCCAGCACCGGCACGGCGATGGCGGTCGAGGACAGGGTCAGGGCCGCGCCGATAGCCATGGCGGAAACCGGCGGCTGGCCCAGGGCCATGGCCCCCAGGCCCAGGGCGATCGAGCAGCCGATCATCTGGGCCGCGCCCAGGCCGAACACCAGCTTGCGCATCAGTCGCAGGCGTTCCCACGACAGCTCCAGCCCGATCATGAACAGCAGGAAGACCACGCCGAACTCGGCCAGCTGGGCGATTTCATCGGGATTGTCGACGGTGACATAGTCGAGCCAGGGGGCCACGTGGATGAAGCGACCCAGGCCGAACGGCCCCAGGATTACCCCGGCCAGCAGGAAGCCCAGGATCGGATTGATCTTCAGCCGCTTGAAGATCGGCGCGACGACGCCCGCGGTGGCCAGGAACAGGACCAGGTCCTTGTAGTCCGCTGGTGAAACCTCGTGCTGCACGCGCGCTCCTCTTTCTCCGCCTAGTCCGGTTGCTTGAGCCTGACACCCGCTCCGGCGTCGCCCGGCGCGATCAGAACGACCCCACCCGCCTCGAGAGCCTCGATCAGAAGGCGTTCGGTGCTATGGTGCAACGCATGGCGCTCGGTTTCGAAGTCCTTGACCGTGCTGCGCGACACCCCCGCCCGATCGGCGAGCTCGCCTTGTGACCAGCTGAGCAGGCCGCGGGCGCCCCGACACTGGGCCGGCATAAGAATTTTTGCGTGTGGCATTTGACGAACCTGATCGGTATCGACCATATTGGTTGAATACAACCAAATACGTGGACAGTCAAGCAAGGTCCGGCGCGCCAAGACTCAGCCGGCTCGTTGTCAGGGGCTGTAAACGGCGTTCCATGATCTGGGCCCGCAGCTTGCCCGCCGCTTGACTGTCTCGACGCTCCAAGTAGCGTCGCCGGCCAATGACGCATGGCGAGGACGCGCGATGTATGGCCTGACCGAGATGCTGAGCAGCGCCGCCCGCGGCAGGCCACACTCGCCCTCTACCACGTTCAACGGAACGACGCGGACCTGGAGCCAAACGCAGGAACGTGTGGCGCGGCTGGCGGGCGGCCTTGGTGCCCTGGGCGTTTGCCCCGGCGACCGGGTCGCCATCCTGGCCCTCAACAGCGACCGCTATACCGAGTTCCTCTCGGCCGTCTGGTGGGCCGGCGCCGTGGTCGTGCCGATGAACATCCGCTGGACCGCAGAGGAAAACGCCTACTCGCTGCGAGACAGCGGGACCCGCGTCCTGTTCGTCGATCGCGCGTTCGCGAGCGTCGCGGCGGAATGCCGGGCCACATGTCCGGACCTTGAGCAGGTGGTGTGGAGCGACGACGGCCCGGCGCCAGAGGGCCTGCTCCACTACGAGGACCTGATCACCGCCCATGAACCCGCGCCCGACGCCGGGGCTGGCGGGGAGGATCTGGCGGGCCTCTACTATACGGGCGGAACGACGGGCTTTCCCAAGGGGGTGATGCTTCCGCACAGGGCGCTTTGGTACAACAACCTGGTCTGCGCCATGCTGCTGGGCGTCGGACCAGACGATGTGGTCCTGCACGCCGCCCCGATGTTCCACATGGCCGACAGCTGCCTGGGCGGAGCGGGATCGATCATGGGTGCCGCCCATGCCTATGTTCCCAGGTTCGACGCCGAGGCGGTAATGGCCGCCATAGAGACGCGCGCTGTCACCCACACGGTCATGGTGCCCACCATGATCGCCATGCTGCTGCAGCATCCAGCGTTCGCCACCGAGCGGCTGCGGTCGCTGCGGGCGATCGGCTATGGCGGCTCGAGCATTTCGCGTGGCGTGCTGGCCGAAGCGCTCGTCAAGCTGCCCCATGTTCGTTTCGTGCAGATCTATGGTCAGACCGAGATGGCACCGGTCATCACCGCCCTGCCGCCCGGTGACCATACTCTGGACGGACCGCGCGCCGTCCGGCTTGCCTCGGCGGGACGGCCCGCCCCTGGCTGCGAGGTCCGCATCGTCGACGAGGCCGGCGTCGATGCCGCGCCCGGCGAGGTGGGCGAGATCATCGCCCGAAGCCCCGGCATGATGCACGGCTACTGGAACCAGCCCGAGCAGACCGCCACGGCGATCCGCGACGGCTGGGTGCATACCGGCGACGGCGGCTATCAGGACCCGGATGGCTACATCTTCATCGTCGACCGCCTGAAGGACATGATCGTCACCGGCGGCGAGAACGTGTTCAGCGCCGAGGTCGAAAGCGCGATCTCCACCCATCCGGCCGTCGCCCAGGTCGCCGTCATCGGCGTGCCGTGCCCGCGCTGGGGCGAGCAGGTCCACGCCATCATCGTGCTCCGCCCGGGCCATGCGCCCACCGAGGACGAGGTTCTGGCGCATTGCGAGCCCCTGCTGGCCAATTACAAGCGGCCCCGCGGCGTCACCATCCGTATCGAAGCCCTGCCGCTGTCGGGCGCGGGCAAGATCCTGAAGCGCGAACTGCGAGCCCCGTTCTGGGACGGCCAGACCCGGAACGTGAACTAGCCCCTTAAGTAGCCGCGCGTTCGGCGGCCTGCGCCGGGCTCGATTGACCGCGCGGCGCTCCCGCCCTAGTCACCGCAGATCATGCGCGCCCGCACTGGACAGTTCCGAGCCCTGCTCGCCGCTTTCGCGGCGATGCTGGCCATGCTCGCCCAGGCGCTGACGCCGGCTGCGGCCATGGCCCACGACCTTCGCGAAAGCGGCTCGGCCATCGTCATCTGTTCGGCCGAAGGCTCCAGGGTCGTGATCCTGGAAGAGGACGGCTC
Organism: Caulobacter sp.; assembly: GCA_031415995.1. Lineage (GTDB taxonomy): Bacteria > Pseudomonadota > Alphaproteobacteria > Caulobacterales > Caulobacteraceae > Caulobacter. The sequence goes on from JANOSS010000157.1 coordinate 5,388, forward strand.
GGTCCGCACCGCGCCGGCCAAGGGCTTCATGGGCCTAAAGTGCTCCAACTGCGTCGGCCCGACCCTAGGTGCCGCGCTGGACGCCCCGGTTCCGGCCTTTGCCACCATCCGCTACGCGCAGGTCGTCGAAGTCGCCGTCGTGCGCACCCTGGGCGTTCGCGGCCATGCCCGCGCGCCGCCCCGTCCGCCCGGACAAGGGCCGCCCGCCAACCTGAACGCCTGACCCAAAAGTCCGCGCCACGGTGAAAGCCGCCCGCGCGTCTCGTCACGTTTTCAGGACTTCCAGTTCCATGACCGTCACCTTCCGCTGCGCCCTCATGCTGGGCGCCGCCGCTCTTTGCCTGTCTTCCGCTGCCCAGGCCGCCGACACTGACCAGACCCACATCGACTCGGTGCTGGTCACCGCCCGACCCGATCCCGAAGACCCGCCGGCCGTGGCCCAGGCCCGCAAGCGCCTGTCGGAAACCCCCGGCGCGGTGGCCGTGATCTCGGTCGAAGCCTATGCCAACCGCTTTGCTCTGGGCCTCAACGACACCGCCCGCGACGTGCCCGGCGTGTTCGCCCAGAAGAAGTTTGGCGAGGATACCCGCCTGTCGATCCGGGGCTCGGGCATCGGCAGCGCCAACCACAATCGCGGAACCCTGCTGGCCCAGGACGGCGTGCCGCTGAACGAAGCCGACGGGTATGGCGACTTCCAGCTGATCGACCCGCTGCTGGCCCGCTATACCGAGGTCTACAAGGGCGGCAACGCCCTGCGCTTTGGTGGGGCCCTGCTGGGCGGGGCGATCAATTTCGTCACCCCCACGGGCAAGACGGCCGGGGCCGACAATCTGGTGCGCGTCGAGGGCGGATCGTTCGGCACGGCCCGCCTGCATGGCGAGGTGGCGCGGCAATTCGGCGACAATGACGTCTTCGTCGGTGCCACCCTGCTGAACGCCGACGGCTGGCGCCAGCAGAGCAACAGCTCGGCCGCCCGCCTGTCGGCCAATATCGGCCACAGCTTCGGCGAGGACCGCGCGGTGCGCCTCTATGTCAGCGGTGCCGACCTTCGCCAGCAGATCGCCGGCGCCCTGCCCCTGGCCCCGGCGCTGAACAGCCCGGAAAAGGCGGCTGCGGGCAATCTGGCCAATAGCTACGGGCGCAACATGCGCCATGCCCGGGCCAGCGTGCAGACCACCTGGCGCCTGTCCGACACCACCGTGTTCGAGGGCGGCATGCATGCCGCCTGGCGGGATCTGGACCACCCGATCTTCCAGGTCATCGACCAGGAAAGCCGCAACTTCGGGGCCTTTGGACGGCTGGACTGGACGGGCGAACTGGGCAGCCACGCCGCCGACCTGTTTGCGGGCCTATCGTACCGGATCGGTGATCTGGACGCCCGCCAGTGGCTGAACCTGCGCGGCTCGAAGGGCGCGGCCCAGGCCTTTTCCCGCCAGAACGCCGAGGCGCTGGATGTGTTCGCCGAGGGTCGCTTCTTCGTCACCCCGCGCGTCGCCCTGGTGGCCGGCGCCACCTACGGAACCGCCAAGCGCGACTATCGCGCCTACAGGCTGGCCGGCGTGGCCAGCAGCTTCGACCTGACCTCCAGCCGCGACTATGACTGGCTGGCCCCGCGTCTGGGCCTGCTGTTCCAGATCGATCCCGACAGCCAGCTGTTCGCCAACCTGACCCGCTCGGTCGAGCCGCCCAATTTCGGGGCCTATTCCCCGTCCGCCGCCGCCGGCTTCGCCCCGGTGGTTCCGCAAAAGGCCTGGACCGGCGAGGTCGGCGCGCGCGGCCGCAAGGGGGCGTTGGCCTGGGATCTCACCGCCTATCGCGCCGAACTGAAGAACGAGCTGCTGACTTTCGTGGTCGATCCCGCCCACCCGGCCGCCACCTTCAACGCCGACGAGACCGTGCATCAGGGCCTCGAGGCCGGCCTCGACTGGCGCTTTTCCAAGCGCGTTCGCCTGCGCCAGACCTGGGCCTGGTCGGACTTCCACTTCGAGGGCGACGCCCAGTATGGCGACAACAGCCTGCCGATTGTCCCTGCGCACCTGTACCGCGCCGAGCTGAAATACGAGCATCCGGCCGGCTGGTTCGTGGCCCCGGCCATTGAGTGGTCGCCGCGCGGGCCCTTTGTCGACTTCCGCAACAAGGTCCGCGCCCCCGACTATGTCATCGCATCCTTGGGGGCCGGCTATAGCCGCGACGGGGTGACGGTGTTCGTCGATGCGCGCAATCTGCTCGACAAGCGCTATGTCGCCACCGTCAATCCGCTGGCCAATCCGGCCACGGTCTCAGCGGTGACGATCGAAAACACGGCCGCCTTCTGGCCGGGCGAGGGACGCGGCGTGTTCGTCGGCGTCTCGGGCAAGTTTTAGGAGTCCTCATGCGCAAGATCGCCCTCACCCTCCTGACCTTCGCCGCCCCCCTGCCTGCCCTGGCTCACGTAGTCGCCGCGCCCGATACGGCGCGGGCGGGGTCCTATGCCGCCGTCGCCTTCCGGGTGAGCCATGCCTGCTCGGCGGGCGACGCCACCCTGAAGGTCCGCATCGAGATCCCGCCCGGCGTGGTCTCGGCCCGGCCCCAGCCCAAGCCGGGCTGGACCTATGAGATCGAGCGAGAGGCCGGCGCCGATCCCAAGGCCGCGCCCTCGGCGGTGACCTATGTCGGCCGCCTGCCCGACGAGGCGTTCGACGCGTTTCCGCTGCTGATGAAACTGCCCGCCGCCGGTGACACCCTGGTGTTTCCGGTCATCCAGACCTGCGAGAAGGATGAAAGTCAGTGGACGGAGGTACCTTCCGCCGAAGCGCCGACCGCAAAGCTTTCCCGCCCCGCCGCCACCCTTCGCCTGATCCCCGCCGAGGCCGTTTCGGCCGGCCACAAACATTGATCCTGGAGAGCCCCATGCGCACCGCACGCTTCCTGGCCCTCGCGGCCGTTCTCGCCTTCAGCACCCCCGCCATGGCCGGCGACTACAAGGTCGGCGTCCTGACGATCGGCAATCCATGGACCCGCCCGGCCATGGCCGGCATGAACGGGGTCGGCTTCATGACCATCGCCAATGCCGGCGCAAAGCCGGTCAAGCTGGTCAGCGCCGAAAGCCCCCTGGCCGGCAAGGTCGAGATCCATCGCTCGGCCATGGCCAACGGCGTCATGACCATGCGTCGCCAGGACGAGGGCGTGACCATCCCGGCCGGCGGCTCGGTGGCCTTCGCGCCGGGCGGCTATCACTTCATGCTGCTGGGTCTGAAACAGCCCCTGGCCCAAGGGCAAAAAGCGCCCGTAACGCTGGTCTTCGGCAACGGCCGCCGCGCCGCGGTCGAGCTGACCGTACAGAGCGCCGCGCCCAAGGCCTCGCAGGGACCGAAGGGTGAGCACCAGCACCACTAGCCGCCCATTCTGGCTGGACATGACAAATTTGTAAGGGAGCAAAACTTCCACGGCGGGGCAGATTGCGGCCAGCTCACACCAACGGATACGACTTCCATGAAACGAGTCTGGTTCGCCGCCGCCGCCGTGGCCGCGCTTTCCCTTTCGGCCTTCGGCGCCCAGGCCGGCGAGGACCATCTGTGCCTTGACGACGCCTGCACGACCCAGGCCCTGTTTGCCGCGCCTCTGCTGAATGGGGCTTCGGAAGGCGCGGCCGCAGACCTGACCTCGCTGGAGTCGCCGCGCTACGGCGCCTGGGGCTTCGACACCTCGGGCATGGACACCCGCGTCAAGCCGGGCGACGACTTCTACAAGTGGGCCAATGGCGGCTGGGACGCCCGCACAGAGATCCCGTCGGACCGCACCCGCTATGGCAATTTCGACAAGCTGTCGGAACTGTCGGAAGCCCGCACCAGGGCGATCATCGAGGCCGCCGCCGCCAACAAGGCTGCCGCGGGCGACACCGCCAAGGTCGGTGCCGCCTATCGGGCTTTCATGGCCGAGGCCACCATCGAGGCGCTGGACGCCAAGCCGATCGCGCCCTGGCTGGCGCAGATCAAGACGGTAAAGACCAAGGACGACTTCACCGCCCTGATGGGCAAGAGCAGCGTCACGCCGTTCACCAGCCTTCTGGGCATTGGCATCCAGACCGACGCCAAGAACCCCAAGGCCTATGCGGTCTATGCCGGCGCCGGCGGCCTGTCATTGCCCAACCGCGACTATTATCTGGAGGCCAAGTTCGCCGCCCAGAAGGCGGCCTATCAAGTCTATGTCGAAAAGATCCTGACCATGGCCGGCTGGGACAAGCCCGCCGCCAACGCCAAGGCGATCGTCGATTTCGAGACCCGGCTGGCAGAAGTCACCTGGACCCGCGCCGAGCTCCGCGACCGCGACAAGACCTACAACCCCGTCACCTTGGCGCAGCTTCAGGCCATGACGCCGGGCTATGACTGGAAGCGCTATCTGGCCGGCTCCGAGCTGCCCAAGGTCGACCGCATCGTGGTCACCACCAACACGACCTTCCCGAAATACGCCAAGATCTACGCCGAAACCCCGGTGGAGACCCTGAAGGCCTGGCAGGCGTTCAAGGTCTCCGACGACGCCGCGCCGATGCTGTCCAAGCGCTTCGTCGACGCCGGCTTCGAGTTCCGCAACAAGACCCTGTCGGGCCAGCCCGAGCAGCGCCCGCGCTGGAAGCGCGGCGTGGCCCAGGTCAACGGCATCTTGGGCGAGGCGGTCGGCCAGGACTATGTGGCGGCCTATTTCCCGCCGGAGTCCAAGGCCAAGATGCTGGAGCTGGTGGCCAATGTCCGTTCGGCGATGAAGACCCGAATCGACAATCTCGACTGGATGAGCGCCGAGACCAAGGTCAAGGCCCAGGACAAGCTGACCAAGTTCACCGTCAAGATCGGCTATCCTGAGGTTTGGGAAGACTATTCCAGGCTTGAGATCAAGGAAGACGACGCCTTCGGCAACGCCCAGCGCGCGGGCGTCTGGGCCTGGCGCAAGGACGTAGAGCGCCTGTTCAAGCCGGTCGACAAGAGCGAGTGGGGCATGACCCCCCAAACGGTCAACGCCTATTACAACTCGGTCAATAACGAGATCGTCTTCCCGGCCGCCATCCTGCAGGCCCCGTTCTTCCATCCTGACGCTGACCCGGCCATCAACTATGGCGGCATCGGCGGGGTGATCGGCCACGAGATCGGCCACGGCTTCGACGACCAGGGCCGCAAGTCCGACGGCGACGGCGTGCTGCGCGACTGGTGGACGGCCGAGGACGCCGCCAAGTTCAAGGCCCAGGCCGATCGCCTGGGTGCCCAGTACGGGGCCTTCGAGCCGCTGCCGGGCATGAAGCTGAACGGCCCGCTGACCATGGGCGAGAACATCGGTGACATGGGCGGCCTGGCGTTCGGGCTGGACGCTTATCACGCCTCGCTGAACGGCAAGCCGGCTCCGATTCTGGACGGTCTGACCGGCGACCAGCGCATCTATCTGGGCTGGGCCCAGGTGTGGCGCCAGAAGCAGCGCGACGAGGCTCTCAAGCAGCAGGTCACCACCGGCCCCCACTCGCCCGCCTATTATCGCGTCAACGGCACGATCCGGAACCAGCCGGGCTGGTACAAGGCCTTCGACATCAAGCCGGGCGACAAGCTGTACGTCGCGCCCGAGGAGCGCGTGACGATCTGGTAGGTCCCGCACAGGGCTGCAAAATTGAAGGGGTCGGCGCTCAAGCGCCGGCCCCTTTTCCTTGCGTTTTGCTTCATCGGAAGCGGTCGGGCGAGCATCACGAGGTAAGGGGTGGGCGGAAAGTCTGCCATTGCCACCATCCTGAACGTTGAACTCTCGCCGTTGTGGCGGGACCGCCCAGGCACCATTACTCGTGCAAGCGCCTGTAACAGTGTGGCGCCTCCTATGTGGTAGGTCCCTGTGTTAAGCCACAAGAACTTGGGTCCCGTTGCTACCCGTGCCAGCCAGAGGTCCAGATTGAACCCCGCCCGCCTCTTCGCTATCGTTGAAGATCTTCGGCGCCACACGGCTGAGGCGAACTGGTTCGAGTTCAAGGCCAACAACACAAATCCCGAGCGGATCGCCCTTACGGTTTCCGGCCTCGCCAACGGTGCCCGGCTCGCGGACCGCGAAACCGCCTACATGATCTGGGGTATTGAAGATGGTAGCCGGGAAGTGGTGGGCACCACCTTCAAGCCAGACGTGGAAACTGTGGGGAACCAGGGCCTCCAGATGTGGCTGGCCCAGAAACTTGATCCCTGCCCAAACCTTCAATTTCAGGAACTGATGCATTCGGACGGACGGTTGATCGTTCTTGAAATCCCGGCAGCTACCAGCAGCCCGGTCGCTTTTGATCGCGTTGCCTATATTCGCCTCGGCAGCGCTACGCCGAAGCTGCTCGATCACAAAGAAGTCGAAGCCGCGCTGTGGTCAAAGTTGAGACCGTTCGCCTGGGAGCAGGGAGTCGCGCTCGCTTTCATGGCCAGCGACGACGTTCTCACGAACCTCGATTACGCCTCGTACTTCGATCTCTCAAAGCAGAGGCTCCCCGATAATCGCGCCGGCATTTTCGAGCGTCTGGAAGCTGATCGGCTGATCCGCCGGGAGACGGCGGAGCGATGGGACATTACCAATCTTGGCGCGGTCCTCTTCGCGAAGCGACTTTCCCTCTTCAAAGGACTGGATCGCAAAGCAGTCAGGGTGGTCCAGTACGTTGGGAGCGATAGAACCGAGACGCTGCGGCGGTATGAGGAGACCCGAGGCTATGCGGCGGGCTTCACCGCCGTCATCGATCATATCGACGGCCTGTTGCCGCGTAACGAAGAGATCGGGAAGGCGCTGCGCCAGGAGCGCTCTCTTTACCCCGCCATCGCTATTCGCGAATTGGTCGCTAACGCCTTGATTCATCAGGACCTGACCGTTACCGGCGCTGGTCCTATGGTCGAGCTCTTTAGCGACCGGGTAGAGATCACGAACCCCGGCAAGCCACTGGTTGAGCCAGCCAGGTTTGTGGATATGCCGCCGCGGTCGCGCAACGAAAGCCTTGCCGCCTTGATGCGGCGCATGGGGATTTGCGAAGAGCAAGGCAGCGGCGTCGACAAGGCGCTTAAGTCCGTTGAGCTTTTTCAGCTCCCACCGCCAGATTTCCGCGTGGATGGCGATAGCGTGCGCGTGGTCCTTTACGGCCCTCGTAGCTTTGCATCAATGACGCCTGCGGAGCGCACACGGGCGTGCTCCCAACACGCGGCCCTACGCTGGCTGGCAGGGCAGAAGATGACCAACGCGAGTTTGCGTGATCGTTTCGGTCTGGGCAGCACCAATGCCGCAGCCGTCTCGCGCATAATCCGCGAGGCGTCGGACGCCCAGCAAATACGTCTGGCTGATCCGCACGCGCCGAAATCGGGGTACGTGCCGGCTTGGGCGTAAGATTTGCTCGCGATTTGCTACAGCGGCGAATTGTTCGCAGAACGTTCCAGATGCGCTTATCAACGAGCTGTTTTTGCAGATGTTTTCGGCTTAATAAACGATTAACGTGATTTGTTCGTAATTTGCTTTTGCGCGCCTTGCGCATTCCAGGCAGCTGATACCCCCTGCATCGCCGGCGACTTACATATTGGCCTTAAAGCCAATGATGGCCTCGCATGGGCTCGGCCAGCACCAGGCAGTTGGTCAGCTATCGCCAATCCACGGGACACCCACAAAGTGTTCGCAGCCAACTTGTGAGAAGGGTCGATAGGTTCTTACACCACCCGCCCCTGCAGCCACAGGATCGCCGGATAGACCGACAGCCAGGTCCAGAAGAAGCGGTTGAGCCCGAACAGGCAGGCATTGGCCAGGTGGAAGGTGGCGGCGATCACCAGCCCCGCGATCAGGGCCGGCTGCGACAGGAGGGTCAGGGGAAAGGCCAGCTCGAACAGCATCACCGCCCAAGACATCACCAGCAGCAGGCGCGGCCGATCGGCCCAGCGCCGCAGGTCCTCGCTGACCGGATAGGCCGAGAACCGGAACACGTCGGCCAGGGCCCGGCCGCTGCGCCAGTCGGGATTGACCACCTTGACCCAACCGGAAATGAAATAGGACAGCATCAGCTGCAGGCCCAGATAGCCGAACACCAGCTCCTGCAGGGCCGGCGTCGGCATCAGCCGCGACACGGCCAGGCACCACAGGGCCAGCAGGCCCATGCGATCGCTGCCGCCATTATAGGGCCCCTGGAAGCGCTGCAGGGTCAGCAGCGACAGCCCCGCCAGGCCCAGCAGCCCCACCAGATCGACCGCCGGCCAAGGCGAAGCCGCGCCGAGGATCACCAGACCGCACAGCCCGATCCGCGCCAGGAACAGCGGCCGGTCGGCGCGCGGGCCGCTCAAGTGCTCCAGACTCTGCTGGATCAGAGCCAGGGCCAGCAGGGCCTCGGTCAGGCGGGCGGCGCTTGCAAGGGTCATCGGGCGGGGGTCATCGGGCGGCGATGTCCGCCAACCGGCGCGGAGCCGACTGGAACAGCACCTCGCGCTGGATCGCCTCGTCCTCGCGGCTAACGAAGACCAGGCGGAAGCTCAGCCAGTCGCCGGTCGCGCCGTCCCGTGTCAGCTCGGCGGCGAGGCGCGTGAAGATCTCGTCCTGGCTATGGTCGGTGGGCGCATTGATCAGCCGCTCGGCGCAGCTGACCAGGAACAGGCTCTCGTTCCAGCGCGGATTCCACAGCAGCCGGGCCAGCAGGGTCCGCGCTGACACCCGCTGGGGTCGGGGGCGAAACTCGACCCAGTCCGCCTGGGGCAAGGCGGATGAGCCGGTCACGGCGTATTCGATGCGGGGCGAGGGCGCGATCACGTCAAAGAAGTTCCACGACGGGATCAGCGCCGGCAGCAGCAGGCCGAGGGGCTTCAAACGGGGTCCCTCCTCCGCAGGCGGGCGAATCGGCAGGCGCGCAGTCCGACGCCGCACGATCATCTGCGGCCTGGGGCCCGATCCGCAATGGCGCGCGTGGTCGAGCGAGCGCGCCGCCGCCTGGCGCCGGCATTTTTGACACTTGCGCTAAATATTGAAACCGGAGCCCAGATACACCAAACCCGCCGCGGGGGATAATCGCGACGGGCTGGCTATTTCTCGATCATTCGATCTAGGCGGGCGTTTCCTCCCCGAAACGCCGAAGGAAGGGAGCTCTCTGATGGGCTCTGTTCTTCCTTGCAA
>JANOSS010000158.1:0-12625 GCA_031415995.1 Caulobacter sp.
GTTGTCCGAGGGCGGGCGGAACTGCGCCGCAATGTTTGCTTTTACTCACAGGTTTTTGGTTTTTTTGGGTATTTTCCCCCCCGGGTGGGGTTGTTGTGGGGGTGCTAGGGCGGGGCCCTTCGCGGCGACTGCCGAGCTAGCCCCCTCCGGCCCTCCGGGCCACCTCCCCCGGAAGGGGAGGATCTGCTGACTCTCACCCCACCGTCGTCACCACCCGCGCGCCCTGGGTCAGCAGCTTGGCATACTCCGCATCCTTGCCGGCGATCTGCCGCGCGCAGTCGACCATCACCTTGGCCTGTTTCCAGGTCGCGTCGTCCTGCATCTTGCCGTCCAGCATCGCCACGCCGGTGCCGTCGGGCATGGCTTCCAGGATGCGCTTGGCGAAGATCACCTCGTCGGGGGCCGGGCTGAAGACCTGCTTGGCGATGGCGATCTGGCTGGGATGCAGGCTCCAGGCCCCGGCGCAGCCCATCAGGAAGGCGTTGCGGAACTGCTGCTCGCAGGCGACCGGATCGTCGATCGCCCCGAACGGGCCATAGAACGGCTTGATGCCGTGGGCCGCGCAGGCGTCGACCATCTTGGCGAAGGTATAGTGCCACAGGTCCTGCTGCACCGAGGCGCGGGCCGAGCCGTCAGTATGCGGATCCTCGATGACGCGATAACCCGGATGGCCGCCGCCGACACGGGTGGTCTTCATGGCGCGGCTGGCGGCGAGATCCGCCGGGCCCAGCGAAATGCCCTGCATGCGCGGGCTGGCGGCCGCGATCTGCTCGACGTTCATCACGCCCTCGGCCGTCTCCAGGATGGCGTGCAGCAGGATCGGCCGGGTAACGCCGTGCTTGGCCTCCAGCGAGGCCAAGAGCTGGTCCATGTAGAAGATGTCCCACGGCCCCTCGACCTTCGGCACCATGATCACGTCGATCTTGTCGCCGGCCTTCTCGACGATGGTCGAGACCTCGTCCAGGTGCCAAGGCGAGTTGAGGCAGTTGATCCGCGTCCAGAAGCCGACGCCCAGGGCCTTGAAATCGGTGGCGCGCGACATCTCGATCAGCCCGGCGAGGGCCGCGCCCTTGGCGTCGGCGGGGATGGCGTCTTCGAGATTGGCCAGGATCACATCGACGGTGGGCGCAATCTGCGGAACCTTGGCGCGAACCTTCTCCAGGTGCGGCGGCACGAAGTGGATCATGCGCTCGACGCGGGCCGGCAGATCGCGGTAGGGCGCGGGCGCGCCGATGGCCAAGGGTTTGAAAAAGCCTCGCGCGGTCTTCATCCGCAGTCTCCCCGTTCTTGTTTGCCGCGTGACCGGCGCCGAAACCGGCGTCCACTTTCGACTGTCAGGCTTGCTGCTCTTTTCGCAGTTGCGAGAAGACTGCGGCGGCGCGGCAAGGGCGTCAAGGGCTCGGCTTATCGCCGTTCAGAAACCTCAACCCTTTGGCGGCGCAGGCGGCGGCGACATGGGGGGATCGTCAGGATCCTCGCGTTCCAGATCCAGGGCGGCGTCGTTGCTTGAGCCAGGCTTGGCGGCCTTGGCCTTGCTGCGTCGACGGGCGGCGGGCTCCAGCTTCAGGCTGGTCAGGGCCTCATCGCCCTCTTCACCAAACAGGCCGCGCACCCGGATGTCGCGCTGCGGATAGGGGATCTCGACTTCCGCCGCGCGCAGGGCGTCGTCGATGGCCCAGGTATAGGCCGCGAAGATCGCCGCTGGACGGCGCACGGCCTCGACCGTGGGCCAGACGATCAGCTCGAACTTCAGGGCGTGCTCACCATAGCCGACCAGCCAGACCTGGGTGCGACGCACCGCGTCGTCGGGCGAGGTGAAGGGCACGCTCCTGGCCGCCTTCAGCACCGCCTCGCGCACCTTCTGCTTGTCGACCCCAAAGGCAGTGACAAAGGGGACGCGGATGCGGCGGTTGGTGTTGCGCAGGGTCCAGTTGATCACCAGGTCGTTGACCAGCACCGAGTTGGGCACGATCAGGTCGGTGCTGTCATTGGTGCGGATGCGGGTAGCGCGGGGGCCGACCTCATGCACCACCCCGCGCTGGCCGTTGGGCAGCTCGACGAAATCGCCCACCGCCACCAGCCGCTCGAACACCAGCGAAATGCCCGAGGCGAAATCCTTGACCATGCCCTGCAGGCCAAGGCCGACACCGACGCCCAGGGCACCGGCGAACACCGCCAGCGACGTCAGGTCCAGGCCCATGGTCGACAGGCCCGCCACAAACCCGATGACCACCAGGCCGTAGGTCACCACCTTCTCGACGATGTACAGCGAGGCGGCACTGCCGGCCGCCCGGGCGCGCAGGCGCTGCAAGCCCGCCGAGGTCAGCCGAGCGGCGAACAGGGATGCAGCGATGATGAACAGGGCCGCAGCCAGACCGCCGACTGTCACCGAGGCCTTGCCCAGCGTCAGAAGCTCGAAGGTGTCCAGGCGTTCCAGGGGATTCTCGGCCATGGCCTATTCTGAGCCGCGCCGCGTCATCGGATCAAGAGGGGCGCTGGCCGGACTCGCCCAGTCGCGCCCAGGATCGCCAGGTTCCGACGGCATAGGCAACGCCGTACACCAGCACGATCAGCGAACTCCAGACGGCAAAGGCGTCGATCAGCTCGGGCTTCAACACCAGGATGGGAAACAGGATCAGGCCTCGCGCCAGATAGATCGCGCTGATCGTCACAAGCCCTGTGCGGATCAGGGGCAGCCGCAGGATCAGCCCCGCGCCGGAGAAGGCATAGGCTGACCAGATCGCCAGGATGCTCGCGATGCCCAGGGTCGTCACGGCCGGAACCCAGGACCCCCGCTCGGCCGCCCGGGCCATGCCCTCGCCCGCACCAAAGAACCGGTACCAGTCGGGTCCGCCGGCGATCACCGCGATATGCAGCAGCGCGGCGGCGGCGCTGAGCAAGCCGCCGGCAATCAGCCATTTGTCGCGCATGAAGTCCTCCGCTGGGTGGGAAACCATGGTCACGCTTTGGGGCGAAGATGGGGCGGGCCCGGCGTCAAAGCCAAAGGCCCGGCGCCTCGATCCCGTCGCCCCAGAACCCCGCCTTGGGCGGTGAGATCATCCCGCCGTCGACGCGCAGTCCGCCGGGGTGATCCACGGCCAGCCACCACGGCCCATCGAGATCGGCGAACTGGCAGCTTCCGGCCAGATGCAGCGCCGGAGCGATGCCCAGCGACGAGGCGACCATGCAGCCGGTCATCAGCTGAAAGCCGAGGCCCCTGGCCTGCTCCAGCATACGCACGGCTTCGGACAGGCCGCCGGTCTTGTCGAGCTTGAGGTTCACCGCCTGATAGCGCCCGCGCAGGGCGGCCAGGTCGCCGCCGACATGCACCGACTCGTCGGCGCAGATCATGTAGGGGGGGTCATAGCCGTCCAGCGCCTGGTCGGCGTCGGCCGGCAGGGGCTGCTCGACAAGCGCGATCGGCAGGTCAGCCAGCAGCGAGCGCAGGCCGTGCAGGATCTCGAACGTCCAGCCCTCGTTGGGATCGACGATCAAGCGGGCATCGGGCGCGGCGGCGGCCACGGCGCGCAGGCGGGCGGCGGGGTCTTCGGCGCCCAGCTTGATCTTGATCAGCGGCGCGGCGGCGACGGCCAGGGCGGCGGCGGCCATGGCCTCGGGCGTGTCCAGGCTGACCGTGACGGCGGTGACCAGCGATGTCGGAACCGGCAGGCCCGTGGCCTCGGCGACGCTGACCCCGGTGCGCTTGGCGCGCAGGTCCCAGAGGGCGCAGTCCAGGGCGTTGCGGGCCGCGCCGGGCGGCAACAGGGCCAGGGCCGCGCCATGGTCGATAGTGGTGTCGCCCTCGCGCTCAAGCATCGCCAGGGCCGGCTGCAGCTGGGCCAGAACTCCCGCTACGGTCTCGTCATAGCGGCCATAGGGCACGCTCTCGCCGCGTCCGACATGGCCGCCGCCCCAGGCCTCGACCACCACCACCTCGGCCGCCGTCTTGACCCCGCGCGAGATGCGGAACGGGGCCTTCAGCGGGTGATGGACGGCGCGGGCGGTGACAGACAGCGACATGGGTCGAGGCTTGTCATTGTTTGCGGGGCTTGGCGAGACCTCTACCAGGACCAGTTGCGGCGGATCGGCGAGTCGGCGCGGCGCTCGCGCAACACCTTCATCGCCAGCGGCCGGTCGACCACGAACAGGGCCACCCAGACCAGCAGAACGCCCGCATAGCTTACGGCGCCGAGCAACCCGGTGGGACGACCCGGACGGGCGGGACGGCGGGTGGGTTGAAAAGCGTGGGGCATGGCGTAGTCGGTCATGGCGTCCTCCTGGGATGCCTCACCCTCGACCCTGCCTACGTCGGAAACGGACGCATGTTCCGTAACGCCGAACCGTTCCTATCTTCGAAACGTTGCCAGCGAACCTTCAATAGAGACCCATCATGTCCAAGCCGATCACGATCACCATCCCCCACCAGCTTGGCGCGGTCGAGGCGCGGCGGCGGATCGAGACCGGCTTTGCCCAACTGGCCGCCCAGATCCCGGGCGGCAAGGCTGATCAGGTGCATCAGTCGTGGAACGGCGACACCATGACCTTCTCGGCCGTGGCCATGGGCCAGACGATCAGCGGCACCATGGATGTGCTGGGCGACATGGTGAAACTGGATATCGTCCTGCCCGGCATGCTGGGCATGATCGCGGGCAAGATCCGGGATCAATTGCAGAAGCGTGGTCAGCTGCTGCTGGAAAAGAAATAGCCGCTCTCCCCGGCGAAGGGGCCCCTTTTACAGCCGCCGGCTGTCATGGTCGTGCCGGCCCAGGCTCTCGAACCGGCCTTCCTCGGCCTTGTGGATGTATTGCGACGCCACCAGCCAGGCCTTGACCGGCCGCAGCGTGCCCAGGCATGCCGCGATCAGGGCCGGGAAGACGGTGACGAAATGCACCCAGATCGGCGGGCGATAGGCGATCGCGACCCAGGCGAACACGCCGATCACGATGATGCCGACACCGCTCATCACGAAGAAGGCCGGGCCGTCGGCCGGGTCAGCGAAGGCATAGCTTAGACCGCATCGATCACAGGCCGGGGCCAGCGTGAGAAAGCCCTTGAACAGCTTGCCCTCGCCGCAGCGCGGACAGCGGCAACGCAGACCGGACATGACCGGCGGGATCGATCGGTCAGGCGTCGTCATGCTCTGGCTCCGCATCGTCGTCAGCGTCGCCGCCGGTCGCCAGTTCCAGCGAGTCGATGATGTCGTCCATCTGCTCGGTGGTGATCGAGACATACAGGGTGTCGCCGCCGATGGCCGAGACCAGCAGGCGATAGCCGTCTTCGGTCTCTTGCAGGCTGAACGACTGGAGGGGCTGCAGCTTGGCCATGAGAGGCTCCGGTAAATCCAAGCCGGGGGTATAGGCCCGCGCGGCCGCGTTTGCCACGACCCGGATCAGCGGCCCCTACTTAAGGGCTCCGCGCCGCAGCATGGCGATATGGGCGGCGATCAGGGTTTCGCGCTCGACCCACGGAAATTCCGCCCGGGCGATCAACAGCGACACCAGCCCGTGAAGGCCGGCCCAGAGGGTCTGGGTGGCCAGTTGCGCGTCGTCCAGAACGGTCAGGCCCTCGGCCTGATATTCACCGACCATGTCGCGGAACAGACCGAACGCCTCCAGCCCCGCGATCAACGGCCGGCCGGCAGTCTTTTCCAGAAATGCGCCGTCGTGGCTCTTCTCGATCATGAAGGCCACGCGATAGGGGTTGGGGTTTTCGATCCCGAAATCGACATAGACCCGCAGCGACCGCTCGAAATTTTCCACTGTTGGCTGGCCCTCCACGCGCGCGGCCCCCATGCGCTCGACCAGGGTGGCGAAGGCCCGCACGCACAGCTCGGCGGCCATGTCGTCCTTGGTGGTGAAATAGGCATAGAGCGCCGGTTGCGAGATCCCGGCCAGCTCGGCGATCTGCCGGGTCGAGACCGCGTGGACGCCGCGCTCGCTGAACAGGGTCAGGGCGGCGGCGAGGATCTCTTCGCGGCGTTCGGCACCGTGGCCCTTGGCTTTACGCGGTGACCGCGTGGTTGACGTCTTCATTTTCCGACCTTCATCACTCCGCGCCGAGCTTGACAAGCGACAACAATCTATCACTGATAACTTATCATTGATTGATCTGGAACAAGGTCGATGCGGCGCTCTCCCCAGCCCCTTCTCCAACGCGCGTGGCGGCCTCTGGTCACGGCGGCGATCCTGCCTTGGCTTGCGTCCTGCGGTGGCAAGGCCGAGCAGGCTGAAGCGCCCGCCCTGCCGACGCCTGTCGAGGCCGCTCAGGTCGCCGCGCCCAACACCGCCGCGGCGGTTTCGGGAACCGGCACACTGGAGCGCCGGCGCGAAATGGCGCTGTCGTTCCGCATCGCCGGGGTGCTGACCCGCATGAGCGTCGAGGCCGGCGACAGCGTTCGGGCCGGCCAGGTGATCGCCACCATCGATCCGGCCAATCTGGACGCCCGCCAGCAGCAGACCTCGGCCGACCTTGAGCGCGCCCGCCGCGACGTCGAGCGCGACAAGGCGTTGTTCGAGAAGGGCTATGTCAGCCGACAGCGGCTGGACGACCGCCAGAGCGTGCTGAAATCGGCCCAGGCCGCCTATAGCTCGGCCAGTTTCGACCGGCGCTGGGCCCAGCTGGTCTCCCCCGCGTCGGGCGTGGTGCTGGCCCGTACCGCCCAGACCGGTGAAGTGGTCCAGCCCGGCCAGGTGGTGGCGCGCGTCGCCGACCTGACCAGCCCCCTGGTCCTGCGCCTGCCCCTGGCCGCCCGTGACGCCGCCCGCGTCCGGGTAGGCGACAGCGCCCGGGTCAAGGTGGAGGATCTGGGCGGACAGCTGCTGGACGGAACCGTCACCCGTGTGGGCGAGGCGGCCGACACCCGCACCGGCGCTGTGACCGTCGAGATCGAACTGGCCGGCCGGCCCGAGCTGCGCAGCGGCCAGATCGCCAACGCCGAGCTGTCGGTTCGCGCTGCGTCCCCCGCGAGCGCCGGCGTCGCCTTCGCGCGCATCCCCGCAGAGGCGGTGCTGGAAGCCCAGGGCGCCCGCGCCTTTGTGCTGCGACTGGATCGCGGCGTCGCCCGCCGCACGGCTGTCAGCTTTGGCGGCTTTGACGGCGACGACGCCCTGGTCTCGGGCCTGGCCGACGGTGCCCAGGTGATCACGGCCGGGGCCGGCTTTGTCTCCGACGGCGAGAAGGTGCGCGTCGTCGACCCCGCCAAGCTGGCCGGGAGCCGATAGCCGTGAAGTTCGACCTCGCCGGACTGGCCGTTCATCGCTGGCAGTTCACCCTGGTGGCGTTTGGCCTGCTGGTCATGCTGGGCTTCAACGCCTTCACCAGTATTCCGCGTTCGGAAGATCCGCACTTCCCGATCCCGATCGTCATCGTCCGCGCCGTGCTGCCGGGGGCCGAGCCTTCCGAGATGGAGCAACTGGTCGTCGACCCGATCGAGGACGCCGTCGACGGTCTGGACAATATCGAAAAGGTCGAGTCGACCAGCGCCGACGGCGCGGCCTCGGTCCGCATCCACTTCACCTGGGATGTAGATCCCGAGCGCAAGTACGATCAAGTCGTGCGCGAGGTGAACGCCATTCGCGGCAATCTGCCGACCGGCATTGCCCGGCTGGACATCCAGCGGGCCCGGACCACGGAAGTCGCCATCGTCCAGGTCGCCCTGACCAGCGATGTGCTGCCGATGCGCCGCCTGGAAAAGACGGCCGACCGCCTGCGCGAGCGGCTGGATCGCGTGCCCGGCGTGCGCGAGGCACGCTATTGGGGCGCGCCGTCTTCCGAGGTTCAGGTCACGCTGGACCTGGCGCGTCTGTCGGCTCTGAAACTGCCAGCCACCGCCGTCGCCGACGCCCTGCGCCAGGCGGGCGCTGAGGCGCCGATCGGCGCCGTGCAAGCCGGAGAGCGGCGCTTCAACGTCAAGTCCGGCGGGGCCTTCCGCTCGCTGGACGCCGTCGGCGACACCCCCGTGCGCGCCATCGGCGGCCAGGTCACCCGGGTGCGGGACGTGGCCAAGGTGGCCTGGGCCCAGCAGGAGCCGACCCATCTGGCCCGCTTCAACGGCCAGCGCGCCGTGTTCCTGACCGTGACCCAGAAGGACGGCCAAGATGTGACCAAGATCACCAAGAGCGTCGAGCAGGTGCTGGACGAGTACGAGAAGATCCTGCCGGCCGGCGTCAAGCTGCAACGCGGCTTCGTCCAGGCTGACAACGTCAAGCACCGGCTCAACGCCCTGTTCCGCGATTTCGGCATCGCCCTGGTTCTGGTACTGATCACCCTGCTGCCGCTGGGAACGCGCGCCGGGCTGGTGGTGATGGTCTCGATCCCGCTGAGCCTGCTGATCGGCCTGTCGATGCTGCAGGCCTTTGGCTTCACCCTCAACCAGCTGTCAATCGCCGGCTTTGTGCTGTCGCTGGGCCTGCTGGTCGACGACAGCATCGTCATTACCGAAAACATCGCCCGCCGTATCCGCGAGGGCGAGGAGCGCACGCAAGCCGCCGTCAACGGCACCCGCCAGATCGGCCTGGCGGTGATCGGCTGCACCGCCACCCTGATGCTGGCCTTCCTGCCGCTGATGGCCCTGCCCGCCGGCTCCGGCGCCTATATCAAGTCGCTGCCGGTGACGGTGCTGTGCACCATAGCCGCATCCCTGCTGGTCTCGATGACGATCATTCCGTTCCTGGCCAGCCGGATCCTGGACAAGCATTCCAACCCTGAGGGCAATGCCCTGCTGCGGGCCGTCAATGGCGGCATTCACCGCTTCTATCGCCCGGTGCTGCACTGGGCTCTGGCCCGGCCGTGGGCGGCGCTGGCGATCATGCTGGCCCTGTGCCTGACCACCTATCCGATGCTGAAACTGATCGGCTCCAGCCTGTTCCCGCCGGCCGAGACGCCGCAGTTCCTGGTGCGCATCGAGACGCCGGACGGCTCGTCCCTGGCCCGTACCGACCGAGCCCTGAAATTCGTCGAACAGCGCCTGAAGGCCACGCCCGAAGTGACCTGGCGCGCCGCCAATCTGGGCCGCGGCAATCCGCAGATCTTCTATAACCAGCAGCAGCGCGAGAGCGCCTCGACCTATGCCGAGGTCTTTGTCAGCCTCAAGGCCTGGGAGCCGGACAAGAGTGACAAGGTGCTGGACGGCCTGCGCCGCGATTTCAGCGACTTCCCCGGCGCGCGGATCAGCGTCGTCACCTTCGAGAACGGCCCGCCCATCGACGCGCCGATCGCCATCCGCCTGACCGGCCAGAACCTCGACGTGCTCAAGGCCCTGGCAGCCCGCACCGAGGCGACCCTGAAGGCCACGCCCGGAACCCGCGACGTCACCAACCCCATCCGCCTGGACCGCACAGATCTGGACCTCGGCATCGACGAGGCCAAGGCCTCCGCCCTGGGCGTGCCGGCCGGCGCGGCCCGCCGCGCGGCGCGGCTGGCCTTGTCCGGCGAGGAAACCGCCCGCTTCCGCGATCCCGACGGAGATGACTATGCCGTCAAGGTCCGCTTGCCGATGGAGCAGGCCGACGGCGCGGCGCGCAATCCGCTGTCGGCCCTCAAGGGGGTGTATGTGCCGACCGCCGACGGCCTGACCGCGCGTCTGGACGCCGTCGCCACCCCGACCCTGAAATCTAGCCCGGCCCGCATCGACCGCTTCGACCGTGAGCGGACGGTGACGGTCACCGCCTATGTCGCCACGGGCTTCCTGGCCGCCAAGGTGACGCAAGAGGTGGTCGCAAAGCTGGAAAAGGACCTGCCCATGCCGCCCGGCTATCGCCTGGGCCTGGGCGGTCAGGCCGAGGCCCAGTCTGAAAGCTTTGCCGGCCTGGGCGCGGCGGTGCTGATCGCGGTGTTCGGGATCCTGGCGGTGCTGGTTCTGGAGTTCCAGAAGTTCAAGACCGCCCTGGTCGTGGCCGGCATCATCCCGTTCGGCATCTTCGGCGCGGTGGCGGCCCTGGCCATCACCGGCAACTCCCTGAGCTTCACCGCCACCATCGGCCTGATCGCCCTGATCGGCATCGAGATCAAGAACTCGATCCTGCTGGTCGACTTCACCGAACAGCTGCGCCGCGAAGGCATGGGCCTGCACGACGCCATCGAAAAGGCCGGCGAGGTGCGGTTCCTGCCCGTGCTGCTGACCTCGGTGACGGCGATCGGAGGGCTGCTGCCCTTGGCGCTGGAGCGGTCGGGTCTGTACTCGCCGCTGGCCATCGCGATCATCGGCGGGCTGATCACCTCGACCGTGCTGTCGCGGGTGGCGACGCCGGTGATGTACTGGCTGACGGCGCGGGGCAAGGCGGAGCTGGCCTAGGGTTTTCGGCCAGCGCCACGCGCTGGGCGGCGCAGGCCGAGCGACACGTGGTCTAAAAGCGGACACCGCCAAGGTCCGGGAAGGGTGGGGAGCGGACCCAGGGCTGTCGTCGAGGGCCGTCCCCGAGGACGACCGCTTAGGCGTCGGGAACCCCGCCCCGTATAAGTGGAAGTTTCCGACGAGTTGCGATCTGCCCAACCGAGCGCCGGAAGCGTGCGTGGGTATAGATTGGAGCTGAATGGCTACCGGTGACGCCGAGCCATCCCAATGCGGGTGTCGACCTTGACGGTCTCCGGCCCGCAATAAATAGATTGAACGGGGTGGTCGCCAAATATCTGATGACAAGTCGGCGCGGGGACGATTGCTAGATGCCACAACGTAAGCAAGACGCCCGACGAAGGCTTTTGTTCCTGGTGGGCGGTGTCCTTTTCCTCCCGGCGATCATCCTGTTGGCTTGGGCACTGAGCCTCGGACTGCAGCGCGCACAGTCTGGCGTCGAGCGCGAAGCCCTGGCCAAGGCCACCGCTATCGTCAACGGAGCCGACTATCGGATCGCGGTCTACGAAGGCATCCTCGATAACTATTCGACGGCCACCTCGCTTGCTAATCGCGACTGGGACACTTCGAGGGGGCGAGCTCGGGAAGTTGTGGAACTCATTCCCGGCCTGACCGCCCTGCTGGTCATTGAGAACGCGACCGGTCGCGTCCTGATGGATACTCGTAGATCCACCGCTCCCGCATCCGTTCCGCGTCTCATCAACGCCGACGGGAGGCCCGCTGTCATGCGCGCCGGCGACGGATGCCCATGCGTTGTCATGCGTAGCCCCATCCGCAGCCTGCCGGGCCACTCTGTGGTTAGTTTAATCGAGCCTGAGATTTTCCAGGCCGGTTTGATGAAATACCATGAGCCTAAGTCAGTTGCGGCGCTCGTCGACACCGACGGTGATTTCGTGGGCAGATCATTGGATTTCCGGGGGCGGGTCGGCACTCCCGCGACCACTTATGTTCGAGAGGCGCTTGCGCGTGGCGGGCAAGGCCTCTATCGCGGACGCACCATCGAGGGAATGGAGAACTATAGCGCCTATGTGGTCTCTCAGGCCTATGGCTGGTCCGCCCATGTGGCTATCTCCCACAACCTCGTCGACTCGCCACGTCTCGGGCTTTTCCTAACTCTGTTTGGTGGCGCGTTGCTGGCGTTGTTAGCCGCCGCCGGGATCATCGCCTACGCCATCAGGGACATGGCCGCCCTGAGACGGACGGATCAGCAGATGTTGCGCCTGCAGAAAAGCGAGGCAATCGGGGGTTTCGCCAGCACAGTGGCGCATGACTTCAACAATCTGCTTACGGTGATCATCGCCAATCTCGAACGCATCGCGAAGGCCGACGCCGGACCTGACGTGGCTCGCAGGGCCGCCATGGCGCTGGAAGCCGCGAGCCGAGGGGCTAATTTGTCGAACCAGCTCCTGGGTTTCGCCCGCGACGGAGGGGGCAAGCTGGCCGCCCTCGATGTGTCCAGTCTTCTCAATGGTGTCAGCGAACTACTGCGGCAGTCTATGGGCGGTGGGATTACGCTCACGCTCACGCCGCCGGACTCGCCCGTTTCGATCCTGGCAAATCGAGACCAGATGGAAATGGCGCTGCTCAACCTCGCCGTTAATGCCCGGGACGCCATGCGCGGCAGCGGTCAGTTGGAAATTTCGGCACGACGCCTGGGCGACATTGTGGAGATCGCTGTCACGGACAATGGCCCCGGTGTTCCCCTTGCCGTCCGTGACCGATTGTTTGAAGCTTTCGTCACCACTAAACCCGTCGGAGAGGGCACTGGTCTTGGCTTGGCCCAGGTCGCCGGAGCGATCGCCAACACAGGCGGAACAGTCAGGGTGGAGACACCTCCGCAAGGTGGCGCGTCTTTCGTTTTGAGCGCTCCCATCGTTGCGGGTGCGGACTAAGTTGAGCGCCGTCTCGGACTGGGTAGCACCTGTCACGATTTTTGAGTGTTCACCCCGGTCCCGCTAGTGCGCACGATGTTCCTTCCCATCAGCGGTAGTACCGGTGGTGCGCTGAGGGTCGAAAGCACCCTTTGCCTTCCCGCCCGAAAGCCGACGCTCCGCGTCCCGCTCATCCTTAAATCTCCTGGAGGCTGCAGCGTGCCGGACTGGAAAGGTCTGTCAAGGACGGCGCTCCGCGCCGCCGCGGAGCGGCCGGTCGAAGACCGGTCCTTGAGAGACCTTTCCAGTCCGGCGATCGTCTCGCCGTGAGATTTAAGGATGGCTCCCTTCGGCGCGAAGGGTGCGGGGGCGTGATTGAACCCTTCTCCTTGAGGGAGAAGGAGGG
>JANOSS010000159.1:0-4008 GCA_031415995.1 Caulobacter sp.
CTGCTTATCGATCGCAAGACACAGAAGATCAGCCGCTACGGGCCTGGGCGGCCGCCCAGGCCCGTAGCCACCAACAACCCAGCCCCAAAACCGTCAGGAATGTAATCGGACTAACTGTCAGGCATCTATCCGGTTGCGCAAGGGCCGGAGGGGGCCAGCGCCGAGGTACTCCAGAATGCTCAAGGCCGCCCCGTCGGGCGAGGCCAGCACGTCCCGCGCGGTGATGCGGAGGGTCGCAATGCCGCGCTCCGCCAGCCAACCGTCACGGACGACATCCCGTTCGGGATGATCGCCCAGGGCGTGTTGTTCGCCATCGACCTCCACGGCCAAGCGGCGATCGTCGCAATAGAAATCCAGAATATAGGGGCCGATCGGATGCTGTCGGCGAAAGTGCAGGCCGTTCAGTCTGCGTCCCTTCAGGTTCAGCCAGAGCAAGACCTCTGGAAGGGTCAGCTCTCTTCGGAAGCGCTGTGCCGTTAGTCGTCGCTCCAGTGACGCCCTCATCTGCGCCTCCCGCGCTGCCCCCTCCGGCCCTCCGGGCCACCTCCCCCGGAGGGGGAGTATCAAACTCGGCGCAACCCTAACATGTTCACTATTCGTTCTCAACCGCGAGCACCCCCATGCCCCTTTTCCGAAAAACCCGCACGCCCCAGTCCGAGCGAGAGGTCAAAGACTCCCGCGCCGCCCGGCTGATCGCCCTGACCACCGGCGGGCGGCCGCAGTGGACGCCGCGGGATTACGCCGCCTTGGCCAGCGAAGGCTTCGCCAAGAACCCCGTCGTCTATCGCTGCGTGCGGATGATCGCCGAGGCCGCCGCCGCGACGCCGCTGATCGTGTTCCACGACGGCCGGCGCGCGCCCGACCATCCGCTGCAGACGCTGCTGCACAGGCCCAATCGCGAACAGGGCGGGCCTGATCTGCTGGAGGCGTTCTTCGGCAACCTGCAGACCGCCGGCAACGCCTATCTGGAGGCCGGCGGTGACGGCGATGTGCCGCAGGAGCTCTACGCCCTGCGCCCTGATCGCATGACCCTGGTGCCCGGCCCGCGCGGCTGGCCGCTGGCCTATGACTATCAGGCCGGCGGTCGCACGGCGCGGATCGGGCGCGACGCCGACGGCTGGCTGCCGGTGCTGCACCTGAAACTGTTCAACCCCACCAGCGACCACTATGGCCTGTCGCCGCTGGAGGCGGCGGCCTTTGCCATCGACGTGCACAACGCCTCCAGCGCCTGGAACAAGGCGCTGCTGGACAACTCGGCAAGGCCGTCCGGGGCCCTGGTCTATTCGAACCGTGATGCGGGCGACCGGCTCTCCGAAGAGCAGTTCGACCGGCTGAAGGCCGAGCTGGCCGGGGCCCATTCCGGCGCGCCGAACGCGGGAAGACCGCTGCTGCTGGAAGGCGGGCTGGACTGGCGGGCCATGTCGCTGACCCCGGCCGAGATGGACTTTACCGACGGCAAGCACGCCGCCGCCCGCGAGATCGCCCTGGCCTTCGGGGTGCCGCCGCAGCTGCTGGGCATCCCCGGCGACGCCACCTATGCCAACTACCGCGAGGCCAATGCCGCCTTCTGGCGCCACACCGTGGTGCCGCTGGTCGAACGGGCGGCGCGGGCCATGACCGCCTGGCTGGCGGTCAAGTTTCCCGATGCGCGGATCGCGCCGGACCTCGACGCCGTGCCCGCCCTTTCCACCGAACGCGACGCCCTGTGGGCGCGTCTGGAGGGTGCCAGCTTTCTGACGCCCGAGGAGCGGCGGAGGTTGGCAGGGCTGGAGGGCTGACGCCGCGCTGCCCCCTCCGGCCCTCTGGGCCACCTCCCCCAGAGGGGGAGGATCTACGCCGCGCAGATGCTCCCCTTCGGGGGAGCTGTCGCGGAGCGACTGAGGGGGCCATCGCCGCCCTCGAACCAGGAAACACTCATGCCAACCACGCCCAACCGCTGGCGGCTCGACCGCCAGATCTCGGCCGCCCTGATCGTGGCCGTCGCCCTGCAGGCCGCCGCCGCCCTGATGTGGGCCGGGCGCGCCTCGGCCCGGATCGACGAGATGCACAAGCGCCTCGACACCCAGGCCCCGGTCGCCGAACGCCTGGCCCGGCTGGAGGAGCAGGCGACCGCCGCCCGCGCGGCGCTGGCCCGCATCGAAACCCGGCTGGAGCGCGACCGATGAGCGATGCGCTGAAGATCGAGGGCTACGCCTCGCTGTTCTGGACCCGCGACCTCAATGACGACGTCACCGCCGCCGGGGCCTTCGAGGGCAGCCTGGCCGAGACCGGCCCGGCGGGCGTCAAGATGCTGCACCAGCACGACGACGCCGAGCCGATCGGCGTCTGGGACGAGATCATCGAGGACGCGCGCGGGCTGTTCGTCCGTGGACGGATATTGCGCGCGACGCCGCGAGGAAGGCTGGTCGCGGCCTTGGTAGAAGCCGGCGCGCTGGACGGCCTGTCCATCGGCTTTCGCCAGGTCAAGGCGCGGCAGGACGGACGCCTGCGGGTACTGGGGCGTGCGGAGCTTTGGGAGGTGTCGATCGTGACCTTCCCGATGCTGCCGGGCGCTCGGCTGACCGTGGTCGCCTGAAGTTTCCTTCTCCCCTTGCGGGAGAAGGTGGCCGCGTCAGCGGCCGGATGAGGGTTTCCCGGCGCCGCCGGCGCGACCCCTCATCCTCCCACCGGCCATGCGGCCGGCGGGTCCCTCCTTCTCCCGCAAGGGGAGAAGGGTCATCCTCTTCGGAGAACTCCATGAAAGAGACCAAACACGCCCCGGCCTCGCCGGGCGCGATGATGCATGAGGTGCTGGCCGCGTTCGAGGCCTTCAAGGCCGCCAACGACCAGCGCCTCTCGGCCATCGAGACCAAGCGGGCCGACGTGCTGCTGGAGGAAAAGGTCAGCCGCATCGACGAGGCCGTTTCGCGGGCTCAGGACCGTCTGGACCGCATGCTAGCCGAAGCCCGCAGGCCTTCGCTGGGCGGTGATGCGCCGCTGGCGCATGTCGACGAGCGCAAGGCCGCCTTCGACCGCTATATCAAGACCGGCGAGACGCCCGCCTTGCTGCTGGAAGCCAAGGGCCTGTCGGCGGGCGTGGCCACGGCCGGCGGCTATGTGGCCCCGCCGGAGCTGGAGCGGTCGATCCTGCGTCGCCTTGCGGCGACCAGCCCGATGCGAGAAATTTGCCAGGTGCGCACGATCAGCGCCGGCACGTTCCGCAAGCCGGTGTCGCCCGCCGGTCTTGCCGCCGCCTGGGTGGCCGAGACCGCCGCTCGCCCCGAGACCACGGCCCCGACCCTGGACGTCATCGACTTCCCGGCCGGCGAGCTTTACGCCAGCCCCGCCGCGACCCAGGCCCTGCTGGACGATGCCTATGTCAGCATTGACGAGTGGCTGGCCGAGGAGGTGCAGGACGCCTTCGCGGCCCAGGAAACCAGCGCCTTCATCAGCGGCGACGGGGTCAACAAGCCCAAGGGCCTGCTGGCCTACACCGCCGCGCCGGACGCCAGCTACACCTGGGGCCAGATGGGCTATCTGGCCAGCGGCGTCGCCGGCGGTTTCGCGGCCGTCAATCCGACCGACAAGCTGATCGACCTGATCTATGCGACCAAGACCCAGTACCGCCAGAACGGCCGCTTTGTGCTCAACCGCCGCACGGTCAGCCTGGTGCGCAAGTTCAAGGACGCCCAGGGCAACTACATCTGGAACGCGGCCCTGCAGCCGGGTCAGTCGGCCAGCCTGCTCGGCTATCCGGTCACCGAGATCGAGGCCATGCCGGATGTGGCTTCGAACGCACTCGCTGTCGCCTTTGGCGACTTCGAAAAAGGCTATCTGATCACCGACCGCGCCGGCGTGCGCGTGCTGCGCGACCCCTATTCGGCCAAGCCGCACGTGCTGTTCTACACCACCAAGCGGGTCGGCGGCGGGGTGCAGAACTTCGATGCGGTCAAGCTGCTGAAGTTCGCGGTCAGCTAGTTCGGCCAGCCTCGGCGCGGGGGGGGGGGGGGGGGGGGGGGGGGGGGGGGG
>JANOSS010000160.1:0-25662 GCA_031415995.1 Caulobacter sp.
GTGCTGGCCGGGGCCGTAGGACCGCTGGTTGACCGGCGACTTGGGCCGGCCCCAGAGGTTTTCGCCCATACGGCGATCGATCTTGTACTTGGCGCTATGGCGCTTGGACATGTGTAGCTCTTCAGTTCGATCCGGGCCGGCACCTCAATGAGTAGAGGCGCGATCTCAACGGCGGCGTCGCATCAGTCCGTCATGTCATTCCACGCCACACGGCGAGCCGGCAGCGGGAAGGCGCGGTTTATGACGGAGGGGCGACGGGGAGTCAACTCGCGCCGCCCCTCCAAAATCGCCTAGGGCCGCACGAGCGGATTGCGCACCCGCACCTTGCCGCCATGGTCCACGCCATAGGCGTCCAGCGGGAAGCGCAGGTCGACACCCTCGGCGATCAGGGCGCGGCACAGGTCCGGCCGCTTGCGGGTGAAGGCGAAGGTCGCCGAGCCGTCGCGGCGGTTGCTCTCGACGGCGAAGTCTGCGGCGTTGGTGCAGCCGTTGGACGACACCCGGATCACCAGGTCGCCCCTGTCGATGGTCGCGCCCTGGATCGGCTCCAGGTCGGTCTTGGTCATGTTGATCGAGGTGTCGGGATGATCGTCGGCGTCGATGATCACACAGGCCGAGGTGGTGAAAGCCAGCGCGATGACGGCGGCAAGCGAAGCGAATTTCATGGTGATAGGTCCCCACCGGTCGAAACTTGACCGTGGAGCCAGATGAGCCGTCGCCGCCTGAACCGTGGATGAATTACCGAAAGTTCACGACCGGGCCGCATGCCGGATGCGGATGACGGTCACCCTTTCGCCCATGACCTGATAGCGGATGATGTAGGGCGAAATGATCACCAGCTCCCGTATGGTCGCTGTGACCAGACGACCCCGATCAGGGTGGTTCACAAGACTGTCCCCGGCCACCCGAAGCCTGCGAGCCATGCGCTGCGCGGCGAGAGGGCTGAACTGGCCGATATAGGCCCGGATCGCGAAAAGGTCGGAAAGCGCCCGGCGCGACCAGACTACTTCAGCCACGACGCGGGCATGGGCTTTTCGTCTGGCGTCCCCCAGGTCTCAAGCCAGGCCGAGACCTCGGCATGGGGTACGACCCGGCCTGCAGCGATGTCCGCCAAACCTTCGGCGTCCGCGGCATCTTCGGACGCGATATCCATTTTATCGAAGATGGAAGGCTCGGGAACCATGATGTCAGGCTACCACAATCCTCGTCAGTGACAACGGGCGCCGCAAAGAATTACAATCTTTGCGCGTGCCAGGCCAGGTGCTCGCCGATGAACGACGTGATGAAGAAGTAGCTGTGGTCGTAGCCCTCCTGCCGCCGCACCGAGACCTTGCGGCCGGCTTTCGCGGCGGCGGCTTCGATCAATTCGGGCTTCAGCTGGTTTTCCAGGAAGCTGTCGGCCAGGCCCTGGTCGATCAGGATGTCGTCGAAGCTGGCTCCCGCGCCGTCCTCGATCAGCGCGCAGGCGTCGTGCGCCCGCCACAGGCCGCGGTCCTCGCCCAGATAGGCGGTCATCGCCTTGTCGCCCCACGGGCAGTTCAGCGGCGAGACGATGGGCGAGAAAGCGCTGACCGACTGGAACAGATCCGGGTTGCGCAAGGCGATGGTCAGGGCCCCGTGGCCGCCCATCGAGTGGCCGAAGATCCCGCGCCGGCCTGCGTCCAGCGGGAAGGCGCCGTCGACGGCCTCCAGCAGGTCCTTGGTCACATAGGAATACATCTGGAAGTGCGGCGCCCAAGGGGCTTGCGTGGCGTCGACATAGAAGCCCGCCCCCTGCCCCAGGTCATAGGCCGGATCGTCGGCCACGCCCTCACCGCGCGGCGAGGTGTCGGGCGCGACGATGGCGATCCCGAACCGGGCGGCGTGTTCATAGACGCCCGACTTGGTGGTGAAGTTGTCTTCCGTACAGGTCAGGCCCGACAGCCAGACCAGATAGGGAAACGGCCCCTCCCCGTCCGGAACCCACACCGTGAACTTCATCGGCGTGCCGGTGCTGGCGCTGGCGTGCCGGCAGTAGCGCAGGGTGCCGTCGTGCAGGCGGTGGGTGGCGGTGATTTCGACTTCGGACATCGGTCTACTCGAACGATCCTTCTCCCCTTGCGGGAGAAGGTGGCCTGCGGAGCAGGTCGGATGAGGGGTCTCTTAGAACCGTCCGTACTACCCCTCATCCGTCGCCTGCGGCGACACCTTCTCCCGCAGGGGGAGAAGGATGAAGACTTTAGAACTCAACCACCGTCCGGATGCTCTCACCCGCGTGCATCAGGTCGAACGCCTCGTTGATGCGTTCCAGCGGCAGGACGTGGGTGATCATCGGGTCGATCTGGATCTTGCCGTCCATGTACCAGTCGACGATCTTGGGCGTGTCGGTGCGGCCGCGCGCGCCGCCGAAGGCCGTGCCCCGCCAGACCCGGCCGGTGACCAGCTGGAACGGGCGGGTCGAGATCTCTTTCCCCGCCTCGGCCACGCCGATGATGATGCTCTCGCCCCAGCCGCGATGGCAGGCTTCCAGCGCCTGGCGCATCACCGTGGTGTTGCCCGTGGCGTCGAAGGTGAAATCGGCGCCGCCGTCGGTCAGGGCCACCAGATGGGCGACGATGTCGCCGTCGAGGGTCTTGGGATTGACGAAGTGGGTCATGCCGAACTTGCGGCCCCAGTCCTCGCGGGCGGGATTGATATCGACGCCGACGATCATGTTGGCCCCGGCCAGCCGGGCGCCCTGCAGGACGTTCAGGCCGATGCCGCCCAGGCCAAAGACGATGACATTGTCACCGGGCTTGACCTTGGCGGTGTTGATCGCCGCGCCCACCCCCGTGGTCACGCCGCAGCCGCAATAGCAGGCCGACTTGAACGGCGCGTCCTTGCGGATCCGGGCCACGGCGATCTCGGGCAGGACCGTGTAGTTCGAGAAGGTCGAGCAGCCCATATAGTGGTGGATGGTCTGGCCCTTGTAGGAAAAGCGGCTCGTCCCATCAGGCATCAGGCCCTTGCCCTGGGTGGCGCGAATGGCCGTGCACAGGTTGGTCTTGCCACTCAGGCAGCTTTTGCACTGGCGACATTCGGGCGTGTAGAGCGGGATCACATGGTCGCCGACCGCCAGGCTGGTGACGCCGGCCCCGACCTCGACCACCACGCCGGCGCCCTCGTGGCCCAGGATCGAGGGGAACAGGCCCTCACTGTCCAGGCCGTCCAGCGTATAGGCGTCGGTGTGGCAGACGCCGGTGGCCTTGATCTCGATCAGCACCTCGCCGGCCTTGGGGCCTTCCAGGTCGACCTCGACGATCTCGAGCGGTTGCTTGGCGGCGAAGGCTACGGCGGCGCGGGTCTTCACGACTCAAATCTCCTCGACGGGGGGCAGGCGATAGCCACCGTCTAGCAATTGTGGCTGCGGCAGGTAAGCGCGCATGAACAGGGCGAAGGGTGCGGCCGGCGCGGGCAGCCAGTTGCTCACCCTTTCGGCGGCAGGCTCGGCATGGCCGATCCACAGGTCCAGCGAGCCGTCGGGGTTCCAGACCAGACCGGGGGTGCGGTCGCCGATGGCGTAGCGGTTGATCGGGTTGTCGGTGAAGAAGAACTGCTTCTCGAGCGTGGCCTCATAGAGGCTGAGCGACCAGAAAGAATCGACCGGGATCGGCCGGTCGGCCGGGATATGCAGTCGCCAGTTGCGGGTCCCGTCGAACAGGCCCTGCCCTAGATGACCCGCGCGAAGATAGGTGGCCTCGACCAGCGGCAGGGCCGCCAGTCCGCCCAGGGCGACGGCGGCGCGTAGCAAGTAGTCCTGACCAAAGTCGCCCAGCTTGGCGCGCGGATAGGCCCAACCCTCGATGAAGCCCTCGCCCGACAGTCCGCCGCCCGAGCGGGCTGCACGGCGGCCGTCTTCCAATCCGGCCGCGACCGCCTCGGCCTCGTCAGCCGTGAAGGCCGCCGGGTCAAACAGTCCAGTTCCAAGCCCCAGCGGCGCGATCCGGCGCAGCAGGGCCACGTCACTGGCTGGCGGCGGGTTCTGGCTCATCAGCAGGTCGGCGCTGGCGAAATAGGCCGGCCAGGGATCGCTGCGCCGCGCATAGTCGGCGACGGGCGGCGCGGCCGGGCCCTGGACGGTGAAGCCGGCCTGAACGAGGCGCGCGGCCTTCAGATCCTCAGGCCCCGTCACCAGGATGCGGGCCAGGGCCCAGACATGACGGGTGGGCGAGCGGATCACTGTGGGCCCGACGGTGGCTTCCTCGCCCGGGCCGACCAGGGTGAAGGTCCCGCCGTCGGGACCGGTGGTCCGCGTGCCCAGCACCGCAAAGCTGTTGGACCAGGCGTCCATCAGCTGCAGCGACACATAGCGCTCGCCACCCGCCGGCACGGTCAGGGTCAGCGGGCCTTCCGACAGGTCCAGCTGGGCGGTGGCGTAGAAGGTGTCGTTGTTGGGCGTTGTCACCGCCCGGGCGCGATGGTCAGCCAGATTCCGCATCGAGGCGAAGGCGTTCATAGGCGACCCCACCGCCAGGCCGCGGGCCCGGACGGCGGCGATCTCGATCAGCGGCAGGGTGTAGAGGAACGCCTCGGCGGCGGCGGCGCGCAGGTCGCTCATGGCCTAGACCTTCACGATCGGGGCGAAGCGGAACTGGCCGTTCAGCAGCTCGGCCCGGGGCAGATAGGTGCGCAGGGTCATCGAGAACGGTCCCGACTTCGGCGCGGGCAGCCAGTTGGCCGAGCGGTCGCCGCCCGGGTCGGTGCGGCTGATCCACAGATCCAGGGTTCCATCGGCCTGGCGCTTCAGGCCCGGCGTCCGGTCGCCGATGGCATAGCGGTCGATGGGGTTGTCGGTGAAGAAGTACTGGCCGTCGGGCGTGGCCTCATACATCGACAGCGACCAGAAGCCGTCCAGCGGCAGTTGGGCCGGTAGGGTCAGGCGATAGAGACCGTCGCCGTTGTAGAGGCCGGTGTCGTTGTCGCCCCCCGCCTTCGTGTACATGGCTTCGGCGACCGGCAAGGCGCCCAGGCCCTGCAGGGCGATAATGGCGCGATAGCCATAGTCGACGCCGTGAAAGCCCAGATTGGGCTTGGGATACGACCAGCCGCCGACAAAGGCCACGCGCCCCGAAGCCACCCGGGCGATCGCCTTGGCCTGGGCGACCCCAGCCGCCATGGCGGCGGCGTCGAACGGGCCTTCGGTCAGCAGCCCCGCCGCCCGCTGGACAAACGCGGCATCCGCTGCGCGCGGCGGGTCGGCGGCCAGCAAGGCCCGCGCTGTGGCGAAATAGGCTTCCGGCTCGGCGTCGCGTTCCAGATAGGCGGGCGGCTTGGCGGCCTTGGGTCCGCTGACCTTGAAGCCGCTCTGCACCGCGCGGGCGGCGGCCATGTCGGCCGGTCCGTCGACCAGGGTGCGCACCAGGACCCAGGCGTGGGGGGTGAGGACGCGCACCACCCTGTCGCCCTCAAGGCTCTGCCCTGGGCCGACGATCGTGAAGACCCCGCCCTCGCCGCCATTGACCCGCGTGCCCAGCACCGCATCGTTATCGGTGAACATGTTGAGGATCGCCGCCGAGACATAGCGTTTGCCGCTGGGCGGGATCGTCAGGGTCACCGGCCCCTGGGTCAGGTCGATCCAGGCCAGCGAATAGAGGGTGTCGTTGTTGGGCGTCGTGACGCTGCGGTCGGTGTGATCGGAAAGCTTGCGCCGGTGATAGATCCGGTTGGGTTGCGCGCCGCGCTTGAGCACCCGCGCCCGCGTCGTGGCCATCTCGATCCAGGGCAAGGCGAACAGCCAGGCGTCCCGGGCGATCGTTGCCGAGGAATCTTCGGCGGCCAGGGCCAGTCCGGGCGCGAAGCCCAGCGCGCCGGCCAGGGCCAGCAGTTCCCGACGGTTCATGACGCTTCGCCCCCAACATCTGTTTGAAATGAGGTTAGCGCGGCCGGGTTCTTTCTGTCTCGGAGTTTTGCGCGCCGCAGGGCTGGCCTAGGTTTTCGGCTCGTCCTTGACCGCCTTGGCGGCGGCCAGCTTGGCCAGCACCCGGCCCCGGCCCCGCGACAGGGCGGTGACCATGCCCCGGAAGGTGCGGACCTCCTGCTCGGTCAGCCGCGCCCGGGCCAGGGGGGCGCGCAGGTTGCGGACCATCGAGGGCTTTTTTTCCGGCGGGTGATAGAAGCCGGCCTTTTCCAGCTCGTCTTCCAGCTGGCCATACAGGCCTAGCAACGACGACTGGTCGGCGGGGTCGTCGACATTCTGCTCGAACTTGACCCACGGACGGTCATCGACCGTCATCTTCCACTCATAGGCGGTGATCGACACGGCCTGGGCCAGGTTCAGCGAGCGGAAGCGCTCGTCGATGGGGATGCTGACAATGCCCTGGCACAGGGCGATGTCGTGGGTCTCCAGCCCGGCCCGCTCGCCGCCGAACAGCAGGCCGACCGCGCGACCCTGGGCGACATCGTCCGACAGCTGGGCGGCCGCCTCGCGCGGGGTCAGGACCGGCAGGCGCGTCTCGCGCGGGCGGGCCGTGGTGGCGAACACCAGCTTCAGGTCGCCGATGGCCTCTTCCAGGGTGTCGAACACCCTGGCGTTGTCCAGCGGCCAGTCGGCGCCCGAGGCCGAGGGCCAGGCGCGCTCCTGGGGCCAACCGTCGCGCGGCCGCACCAGGCGCAGGTCGGCCAGACCGAAATTGGCCATCACGCGGGCGACGGCACCGATGTTCTCGGCCATCTGCGGCTCGTTGAGGATTACGCAGGGCGGGGCGAAAGACTGGCTCATGATGTCCCTTTGCCGCCGCTGTGCGTTCCGATGCAAGTCCCCAACCGGCCAGACCCGCGTTTACGGCCGCGTTCGCCCGTGTGAGACACGTCCATGCACCGCCGCGCCTTCCTGTTTTCCGCCCCCGTCTGCCTTGGCACCCTCAGCGCGGGCTGCACGCAAGAGCCCATGCTGGGCCAACTGGAGCCGGTGTTCGACGTCAAGGACCTGACCCAGAGCCTGCAGGCCCTGGCCGAGCGCGCCGCGCCGGGCGTGCTGGGCGTTGCGGTGCGCGACGCCCAGACCGGCCAGACCGTGACCTTCAACGGCGAGCGGCGCTTTCCGCTGCAGAGCGTGTTCAAGGCCCCGCTGGGCGCGGCCGTGCTGTCGGAGGTCGACAAGGGCCGCATCCGCCTGGACGAGGTCGTCACCCTCCGCGACATCGACCTGTCGCCGCCCTTCAGCCCGATCGCCGAGGCCTGGCCCGGGCGGACCGACTACACCATCGCCCAGCTGCTGGAAGCGGCCAGCGGGACCAGCGACAACACCGCCGCCGATGTGCTGCTGAACAGGATCGGCGGTCCGGGCGCCCTGACCGCCTGGCTGACCCTGAAGAACATCCACGACTTCCGGATCGATCGCTATGAGCGACAGCTACAGCCCGAGATTTCGGGCATGGCCTCGTTCCGCGCCGACTGGCGGGGCCCGGCCTATAGACCGGTCCTGATGGCCGTTCCGGAAGCGACGCGCCGCAGGGCCATGGCCGACTATCTGGCCGATCCGCGCGACACGGCCACCCCCGGCGCCGCCGTGCGCTTCCTGGCGGCGCTGCAGGCGGGTCAGCTGATCTCCAAGGCCTCGACCGATCGGCTGCTGGCCATCATGACGGCGACCACTACCGGACAGGGCCGTCTGAAGGCTGCCTTGCCCGAAGGCGCCACTCTGGCCCACAAGACGGGCGGCGCCCGCACCGACCTGGGCATGACCCCGGCCAGCAACGACATCGGCCTCTACCGCCTGAAGGACGGTCGCCAGTTCGCGGTGGCGGTGTTCCTCAGCGGCTCGACGGCGCCGGACGCCGAGCGCGACGCGGTGATCGCCGATGTGGGACGCACCGTGCTGAAGGCGGCCAAGGCTTAAGGCCCTTCGGCCGTTGATCCTGACCTCAGAGGGTCCAAATCTGAAAATACGCCGTCACCCCGGGACTTGTTCCCGGGGCCCATGGGTCAGCTTCCTCGTGAGAGTTCTATTCTGCGCCGCACCTGCGGTTGCACGATGGGCCCCGGGAACAAGTCCCGGGGTGACGAGGATATAGAGCGCGAGGCGTCGAGCTCAGCGGCGCTTGGTATAAGGCCCTTCGGCCACTGACTTTCGGCGGATCAGCCTTGGGAGCCTCTCTCACCGACAAAGGCCCCACAAAAGGGGAAGTCAGGTCGGGAAAAGGGTTTCACCGCTGTGGACCGTTCCTGCCTCGCACTGTGCAAACCCTCGATTCGCAGCCACTCTGCCGGTCATGAGCACCGCCGTCCTCACCCCGCCCAAGGCTGCCGCCGACCATCCCGAGCGGCAGTATCTGAACCTGCTCGCCGATATCCTGGAAAACGGCGTCCAGCGCGGCGACCGCACCGGCACCGGCACGCTGGGCGTGTTTGGCCGACAGATCCGCTTTGACCTGTCCAAGGGCTTCCCGGTCCTGACCACCAAGAAGCTGCACCTGCGCTCGATCTTCATCGAGCTGCTGTGGTTCCTGAAGGGCGACACCAATGTGCGCTGGCTGCAGGAGAACGGCTGCAAGATCTGGGACGAGTGGGCCGACGAGAACGGCGATCTGGGTCCGGTCTATGGCAAGCAGTGGCGCTCGTGGGCCACGCCGAACGGAGGCTCGATCGACCAGATCCAGACCCTGATCGAGGGCCTGAGGACCAATCCCAACAGCCGCCGCCATATCGTGTCAGCCTGGAACCCGGCCGATGTCGAGGACATGGCCCTGCCGCCCTGCCACTGCCTGTTCCAGTTCTTTGTCGCCGATGGGAAACTGAGCTGCCAGCTCTATCAGCGCAGCGCCGACGTCTTCCTGGGCGTGCCGTTCAATATCGCCTCCTACGCCCTGCTGACCCTGATGGTCGCCAAGGTGGTGGGGCTTGAGCCGGGCGAGTTCGTCCACACCTTCGGCGACGCTCACCTGTATTTGAACCATCTGGATCAGGCCCGCGAACAGCTGACCCGCGAGCCCTTCCCCTTCCCGACCCTGACCATCGCCGACAAGCGCGACCTGTTCGGGTTCGAATACGCGGACTTCACGCTGGACGGCTATGAGGCCCACCCGCACATCAAGGCCGAGGTCTCGGTCTAGGGTTTAAGGACGATCTTCCCCGCCACTCCGGCCGACTGCAGCAGGTCCTGGGCCTTGGCCGCCTCGGCCAGGGGGAAGGTCGCGCCGATCTGCGGGTTGAGCCGACCCGCGCCGATCAGGGCCATCACCGCTGCCAGATCCTGCCGATAGGCGTCCGGCCGCGCGTCACGCCATGAGGTGACATTGTAGCCGACCACACCCTGGCTGGCCGTGAACAGCTTGAGCGCCGACAATCGATCCGCCATCAGCATGCGGATCATCGCCGCAGGCCGCATCTTGCCGCCCTTGGTGGCGTCGTAGCCGCCATAGAGCACGGCCGTACCGCCGTCGCGCAGGGCGGCGATCGAGGCCGTCTTCAGGTGCGGGCCGCCGACATGGTCAAAGGCCGCGACCACGCCGCCGCCTGAGATGGCGCGAGCTCGCTCGGCGACGGGCTCCCGGCGATAGTCGACATAGACCCCGCCCTTGGCCTCGACCACGGCGCGCTTGCCTGCCGAGGCCGTGCCGATCGCCCGCACGCCCGCCAAGCGGGCCAGATCCAGCAGCAGGCCGCCGACGCCGCCTGCGGCGCCGTGCACCAGAACCCACTCACCCGCCTGGGCCGAGGCGACGTGGTGAAACATCTGCCAGGCCGTCAGGCCGTTCAGCACCCCGGCCACCAGGGCCTCGGCAGCCACGCCCTCGGGCGCCGCGACCAGGTGGCGGATCTGGACATTGCGGCGATCGGCATAGGAGCCTGTCACGGTCAGGGCCGCCACCCGCTGGCCTACCGCAAGGCCTTCGACCCCCGGTCCCAGCGCCTCGATCCGGCCGACCAGATCATAGCCCGGCGTCACCGGCGCCTTGACCCCGGGATAGAGCCCCGTGCGCATGACAATGTCGGCGAAGGCGACGCCCGCCGCCTCGATCGCGACCCGCGCCTCGCCCGGGCCAGGCGGATTCAGCACGACGCAGCGTCCCTGCAGAACCTCGACACCGCCGGTACGGGCCATGTGCATCTCGAAGGCCGATATGGTCATGCTGGTTCTCCCCGGACCCAAGTTAACGATGTTCAGATAACTGGCAAGGTCTCTTGGCTGGCGTCCGTGAGAGGGCGAGGCTAAGCAGGGGGTCATGATCCCAGTCCTCTCCATCGTGGTGGCGCGCGCCGCCAACGGCGTCATCGGTCGCGATGGCGACCTGCCGTGGCGACTGAAGTCAGACCTTGCCCTGTTCAAGGCCAACACCCTGGGCAAGCCGATCATCATGGGCCGCAAGACCTGGGACAGCCTGCCCCGGAAGCCCCTGCCCGGCCGCATGAACCTGGTGCTGACACGCGACGGCAGTTTCGAGTCGGAGAAGGCCGTGGTCTGCGAGAGCTTCATGGAGGCCGTGCAGATGGCCCGCGAACAGGCCCAGGACGATGGCGTCGACGAGGTCTGCGTGATCGGCGGCCGGGCGTTGTTCGAAATGGCCCTGCCCAAGGCCAAGCGACTCTACATCACCGAAGTCGACGCCACGGTGGACGGCGACGTGACCTTCCCAGAGTTCGACGAGGCCGCCTGGACCGAGGTCCGCCGCGAAACGCACCCGGCCGGCGATGGCGATGACCATGCTTTCATCTTCCGTGTGCTCGAGCGCCGCTAGAATCCGCTCCTCAAGCCCCAGGGCGAGGCGAATCTTTTGACGATCGCGCCGGCTCGGGGCACAGACGGCGCGGGGCAGAGGGCGGACTGATGATCGACATGGATGCAGCTGGCGGGGCGGTTACCGGCGGACTGGTGGGCAGCGCCCTGGAGAAGCCGCAGGGCAAGGCCGGCGAGGCTCATTCCGGCGCCTGCACCGATTGCGGTCAAACCGTCAGCGACAACTTCTGCGCCCAGTGCGGCCAGCCGACCCACGTTCACCGCTCGCTGCTGCATCTGGGCGAGGAGCTGCTGCATGGCGTGATGCACTTTGACGGGCGCATCTGGCGCACCGTGCCCCTGCTGGTGCTGAACCCTGGCCGCCTGACCCGCGAATGGGTTGAGGGCAAGCGCTCGCGCTATGTGTCGCCGCTGGGCCTGTTCCTGTTCACAATCTTCCTGATGTTTTTCATCCTGAGCTTTGGCGGCGGCAAGGCCTTCGACAGGGGCGCTGTCAACGAGCGGCTGGACGAGGCGCGTCAGACCGTCACCACCGCCCATCAGGAGGTCGCCAAGGCCAGGACAGGCCTCGCCAGCGCAGAGCGCAAGGTCGCGACCGCCAAGCCGGCTCAGGCCGAGGACGCCAAGGCGGAACTGGACAGGGCCAAGTTGGACTTCGACGCCGCCGCAGACGATCTGGCCGACGCCAGCAACCGCGTCGCCCGCCTGGAAGGCGTCAAGGCGGCCGGACCCCGGGCGGACGGTCTGGAGCCGGGCAGCTGGCAGGCCGAGATGCATGACGCCGTGGTGAAAGAGGACGTCAAGATTCAGGTTATCGGCGGCAAAGAGACGAACAAAAAGATTCTCAAAAAGTTGGCGAATCCTGATCTTGCCTTGTACAAACTACAGCAGACGCTCTACAAATATTCATTTCTTTTAGTGCCATTATCTATACCGTTTATGGCACTATTGTTCCTGTGGAAGCGCGGATTCACGCTGTATGACCATGGCGTATTCGTGTTGTACTCGCTGACATTTATGGCGATGATGAGCATGGTGGCCAGCCTGATTGGCCAGATCTCGTGGCTCAGCCGCATCGTGGCCCTGATCGTCATGATCGCCGCGCCGGTTCACATGTTCGCGCAGTTGAAGGGGGCCTATGGCCTGTCGACCTTCTCGGCGATGTGGCGCACCCTCTTCCTGCTGATCTTCTGCGGCATCGCCCTGTCGCTGTTCCTGGCCGCGATCATCCTTTTGGGCCTGGGCAGCTGACGTTTAGCGGCTGGCCGGTTTCAAACGCGCGTTTATAGTCCTCCCACTCGCCCGAAGAGGCGATCAGGGAGAGACCTATGGATATCGAACTCGTCGCCGAAGGCCTGCTGTTTCCGGAGGGCCCGGTCGCCATGGCCGACGGCTCGGTGATCCTCACCGAGATCCAGGGCCAGCGGCTGAGCCGGATCGCCCCGGACGGCCAGCGCGAGACGGTGGCAGAGACCGG
Source organism: Caulobacter sp. (assembly GCA_031415995.1). Lineage (GTDB taxonomy): Bacteria > Pseudomonadota > Alphaproteobacteria > Caulobacterales > Caulobacteraceae > Caulobacter. Next base: position 12,171 of record JANOSS010000160.1, read on the forward strand.
CGGCGGGCCCAACGGCGCGGCGATCGGCCCGGACGGTGCGATCTATGTCACCAACAACGGCGGCAGCTTCCAGTTCATCGACATGGGCGGCCTCAACGTGCCTGGTCCCACCCCGCCCGGCCACAGCGGCGGCTCGATCCAGCGGGTGGACATCTCGACCGGCGAGGTCACGACGCTCTACACCGAATGCGACGGCAAGGCCCTGGTGGGTCCCAACGACCTGGTGTTCGACAAACAGGGCGGGTTCTGGTTCACCGACCACGGCTGCAGCACGCCCGAGGGCCGCAAGTTCGGCGCGCTCTACTATGCCCTGACCGATGGCTCGCGGATTACGCGGCAGCGCGACCACTTCGTCTCGCCCAACGGCGTGGGCCTCTCGCCCGACGAGAAGACCGTCTACATGGCCGACACCTCGCTGGGACGGCTGTGGTCATTCGACATCGCCGAGCCCGGCGGTCTTGCGCCCGCAGCCGGCTTCGCGCCCGGCCATGTGGTCTGCAACCTGCCAGGCTATCAGCTGCTAGACAGCCTGGCGGTCGAGGCCGGCGGCAAGGTCTGCGTGGCGACCATCATCAATGGCGGGATCACCGCCTTTGATACCGACGGGTCGACCGAGCATTTCGCGATCCCGGACGTGATCGTCACCAATATCTGCTTTGGCGGGGCCGACATGCGCGATGCGTGGATCACGGCCTCAGGCACCGGCAAGCTCTACAAGACACGGTGGCCGAGGCCTGGGTTGAAGCTGAACTTCAACGCGTAGGGAAAGGTCCTCCCCGTTCGGGACAGGGCACTGGCATATGACCAAAAACGGCTGTCATCCCGGACGGAGCGCGCAGCGCGAAGATCCGGGACCGACGCCTGAGCGCCGCGATCCAAGTCGGTCCCGGATCTGCGCCCGGCTTCGCCAGGCTTGTCCGGGACAGATTTTTTGGCGGCTGAGCCACAGGCGATAGTCCTCCCCCGTCAGGAGGAGGACTGAAAGCCCAGAGCAAAGGTCGCCATGATTGAATCATGTCGTTTGTTCTAGAGTCTTGTTTTGACGCGTTATTTCGGCGGCGAACCGGTATCCACTTCGCCGAATAACGCTCTAGTAGAGAACGCCCAGGGCTTCGCGTTCGAAGTTCTTCAGTTCGTCGTTGCGGCCATCGCGGATCTTCACGACCCACTCCGGATCCTGCAGCAAAGCGCGGCCCACGCCGACCAGGTCGAACTCGCCGCGATCCAGGCGCTCCAGCAGACCATCGATCGAGGCCGGCTGGCTGCCTTCGCCGCCGAAGGCCGCGATGAACTCGCCCGACAGGCCCACCGAGCCGACGGTGATGGTCGGGGCGCCTGTCAGCTTCTTGGTCCAGCCGGCGAAGTTCAGATCGCTGCCTTCGAACTCCGGCTCCCAGAAACGGCGCTGGCTGCAGTGGAAGATGTCTGCCCCGGCGTCGGCCAGCGGCGAAAGCCAGGCTTCCAGGTCCTGCGGGGTGGGGGCGTTCTTGACCGCGTAGTCCTGCTGCTTCCACTGCGAGATGCGGATGATCACCGGATAGTCGGGACCCACGGCGGCTCGAACGGCCTTCAGGATCTCGGCGGCGAACTTGCTGCGATCGGCGATGGTCGGACCGCCGAAGGCGTCGTCGCGGACATTGGTGCCATCCCAGAAGAACTGGTCGATCAGGTAGCCATGCGCGCCGTGCAGTTCGATGGCGTCAAAGCCCAACAGCTTGGCGTTGCGGGCGGCGTCGGCGAAGGCGGCGATGGTATCGGCCACTTCTTCGTCCGTCATCGGCGCGGTGAAGGGATTGCCGCCCTTCTTTGACAGGCCCGAGGGGCTGTCGATCTTGCCCAGGACGTCCTTACCCTTGGCGGCGCCGACGTGCCAAAGCTGGGGCGCGATGAGGCCGCCAGCGGCGTGAACCTCGTCGACGACCTTTTTCCAGGCCGCCAGTTCCTTCTCACCGTGAAAGCGCGGAACATTGGCGTCGTTCAGCGAGGCATCGCGGGCCACGCCCGTGCCTTCGGTGATGATCAGCCCGACCTGGTTCTCGGCGCGGCGGCGATAATAGGCGGCCACGTCGTCGGTGGGCACGCCGCCTGGCGAGAACGACCGGGTCATCGGCGCCATCACCACCCGGTTGGGCATTTTCAGCGCCTTGAATTCGAACGGCTTGAAGAGAGAGTCGAGGGCCATGGGGCGCTCCGAAGAAGGGTCGGTGTTGGAAGAGGTTATGGAGCGGGTTGCGATTGTGGACTATACAGAAAAACTGCAACCGAGGCTGTGTCTGGCTGAGGGGCCAGGCGTCCCTCGAAGCCCGCTTCGCGAGCTCCGAAGGACGCCGGCCTTTAGAGGCCCAGCACCATCTTGGCCATGATGTTGCGCTGGATCTCGTTGGATCCGGCATAGATCGACGCCTTGCGGTAGTTGAAATAGCTGGGCGCGGCGGGCGCGGCATAGTCGGGGCCGGCCCGGCCCTCATTGGTCGGCGCCCAGGTGTCGCGGACGAACGGCGCGGCGTAGGTTCCGACCGCCTCAAGGGTCAGTTCGGTGATGGCCTGCTGGGCCTCCGAGCCCACACATTTCAGCATCGACGAGACCGGCCCCACCGCCTTGCCAGCGCTGCGACCCGAGAAGATCCGCAGCTCGGCCGCGTTCAGGGCCTCGACCGAAATCTCCAGATTGGCGATCTTGGAACGGAAGTCCGGATCGTCGATCAGGCGGCCGCCGTCGTCGGCCAGCTCCAGGGTTGCGATCTTGCGCACCTTGCGGATCATGTTCATCAGGCCCGGCGCATAGGCGTTGCCACGCTCGAACTCGAGCAGGTACTTGGCGTAGGTCCAGCCCTTGTTCTCCTCGCCGATGCGATTGGCGATCGGCACGCGGACATTGTCGAAGAAGACCTGATTGATCTCCTGCTCGCCCTCGGCGGGACCATCCAGGGTCGGCAGCGGCTTGATCTGGATGCCGGGGCTGTCCATCCGCAGCAGCAGGAAGCTGATGCCGCTCTGCGGCTTGCCTTCGTTGGACGTGCGCACCAGGCAGAACATCCAGTCAGCCCACTGGGCCTGGGTGGTCCAAATCTTCGAGCCGTTCAGCACATAGTCGTCACCGTCGCGCTCGGCCTTCATCTGCAGGCTGGCCAGATCCGATCCCGAGCCGGGCTCCGAATAGCCCTGGCACCACCAGATGTCGGACGACAGGATCGCCGGCAGGTGCTGCTGCTTCTGCTCTTCGGTGCCGAACGCCAGGACCACTGGCGCGCACATTTTCAGGCCCATGGGCGAGGGGTTGGGCGTGCCCGCCAGGCTCAATTCCATGTTGAAGATGTAGCGCTGCGACGCGGTGAAGTCGCAACCACCCCACTCGACCGGCCAGTCAGGCGCGGCCCAGCCACGCTCGGCCAGCTTCTTTTGCCATTTCACCTGGCCGGCCTTGTCCAGATAACCGTTCTTGGACTGGCTCATCTGCCGGCGCAGATCGTCGTCATAGGCGCCGGCGATCCAGGCGCGGACCTCCTGCTGGAAGGCCAGGTCTTCAGGTGAAAAGGCGAGATCCATGGCTGCTACTCCACCGCGTCCAGATATTCGATCTCGGGGCGACCGGCCATGAACGGCCCCATCGCCACACCGCCGGCCTTGAAATAGTCGGTGCCGCCGTGCGCCTTCAGGTCATCCATCGAGGCATAGAGCTCCAGCACCTTGTAGACGCCGGCCTCGGTCTTGCTCTTGGTCAACTGGTACAGCAGGCAACCCGATTCATTGGCCTTCACCTTGGCCGCCAGATCCAGGAACACCGCTTCGAATTCTGAGGTCTTTTCGACCTGGACCTTCAAGGTCGCCACTACACCGATCATGCTCGCCTCCCAACGCTTGTTTGAAAGCAGCATCGGCCACACCGAGGCTCGCCGCAAGGGCGACGTTGGGGAAGCGCGATGAAACCGCCGTCAAACGCGCGCCTTGATCATAAGTACGCAATCACGTACCAATGAGCGATGCGAACGACGTCCTACAGCGAACTGCGCAAGAACCTCGCCGCGACGATTGATCGTGTGAACGACGACCATGAGCCGGTGATCATCACGCGCGACAAGGGCAAGCCTTCCGCCGTTTTGATGTCGCTGGAAGACTTCGCCGCCTTCGAAGAAACGCGCTACCTGCTACGCAGTCCCGCCAATGCCGACCGCCTGCTCACCGCGGTGGCGCAGCTGGATCAGGGCCTGGGAAGCGAACGCCCGCTCGCCGAATGAAGCTCATCTTCAGTGAGCAGGCCTGGGACGACTATCTGTATTGCCAGGCGCATGACCCCAAACTGCTCACACGCCTCAACGACTTGATCAAGGAATGCGCCCACACGCCCTCCAAGGGGACAGGCAAGCCTGAGCCGCTGCGTGGCGCGCTGTCGGGTTGGTGGTCGAGGCGTCTAACCCAGGAACATCGACTGGTTTATCGCCCTTCCGAGGACGGGCTTCTGATCGCCCAGTGCCGCTATCACTACGGCTAGGCGCAGAATAACGGCCTAAGGCCGCTCGTTCCAACCGTAGGCGACCCAGGAATGGCCGCCGACATTGCGCGCTTCGATCAGGGTCGGATCGCTGCTGGTCTTGGCCTGGACGGTGCGCCGGGCCCGCAGGGCGAGAGCCACCAGACCAAAGAGCGCGCTGCCCATGAACCCGATGACCACCACCATAGCGGCGAAGACCACGGCCAGCACAGAACCGATCACGACGGCGGCCGAGGTCGCAAGTGCGCCGGCCAGCCATGCGAAGCTGCGCAGAGCCGAACCGCCGGTCATCGTGGTCGAACCCGTCATTGATCGTCCCTTCTCAGCGCGAACGCCGCAGCTCAGCCCGCATGGTCAACAAGGTTGGTGCACGGACGCTGAAGGTCAACTCAACACCCGCGTGATCGATCTGAAAAGCCCAATTCTCCCGAGACCCCAATTCTCCCGAGACATAGTGTCTCGGTCCGCGACTCGCACGGCGCGGGTCAACCGGCGGTCGCCAGACCCAGCTCGCGACGCTCGCGCATCACGGTGCTGAAGGCCTCGTTGATCGCCGCCGACTTGGCCTCGGCCACCTCGATGAACTCGCTGGGCAGGCCCCGGGCGCGGGCGCGATCGGGGTGCGCCGACGACAGGGCGATCTTCCAGGCCGAGCGCACCGCAGCGTCGTCAGCGTCGTGCGCCACGTCCAGGATCAGGTACGGATCGTGGGCACCCGACCCCAGATGCACGGCGCGCAGCCGGCGAAAAGCCAGCGGCGACAGGCCGAAAAGATCCGCCACCCGCTCCAGATAGTCCAGCTCGCCCTGGGTCACCACACCGTCGGCCTTGGCGATGTGGAACAGGCCGTCGACCACATCCTCCAGGATCTGGGGACAGGTGCGATAGCGTTTCGCCAGGCGCTTGGCGTAGCTTTCAAAGCCGTGGGTGGTCTGACGGGCCAGGTCATACAGGCGGTGAATATTGTCTTCCGAGGCCGGATCGGGCTGGAAAACCTCGCTGAAGGCGGCAAACTCGTGCCCGTCGGCGCGGCCGTCGGCCTTGGCCAGCTTGGCGCCCAAAGCCGTGACCGCCGTCGAAAACGCCGGATCCTCGCCCGGCAAGCCCGCCGGACAGTCCGTGCACTCGGCCAAGTCGAGCCGGCGCGCGGCTATGGTTGCGATGTTGCGCCAGAAAGTCATGGAAGCGGTGAAAGCCCAAAAGGGTGGCGAGGCGATGGCAGGGAAGTGCCGGCAGAAGAGGTACGCGCGACAACGCGATACGGATCACGCTCTCTGTCGGCCTTCTAACATATTCCGCCGCCGGCCCCACCCCAGGGCCGGTGGGATGAACCCGAATTCATGGTGGAGCCTTTCGCGTCGTCGCCCGTTATGGCCCAGCTTGAGATCACGCCGACGCCAAGGGCGCCATGCTGTGGTCCCATTCCGCTCCGAAATGCTTTAGTCAAAGCGTCACAGATCTTAAAAGGACTTCCGCCCGCATGGCGACCGCCCTCTTCCTCGCCCTGGCCATGATGGGCCAGGCGCCCATCGCTCCCGCCGCCACGCCGCCCAGAGACGACTATGGCTATGTCGCGTGGTGCTATGGCGCTCTGGGCGGCTATGTCGATCTCTATGACCAGGTAATGCCGGAGGTGACCCGCATAGAGAAGGCCTTTCCCGGGCCCGACGGTGTCGCGGCCGCGCTGAAGACCTATCCCGAGATGCGCAGCCAGGCCCGCGCCGACATGAAGGCCTTCACCGCAGCGATCACGGCGGCCGAAAAGGCCAGCCCGCGTCCGATCTCGGAATATGGCGGCGCGGCCGTCAAGAAGGGCCGGTCGGTCTGGAGCGGCGCAGATTCGGCCAACAAGGCGCGCCTGGCCCAGGTGTGGATGAGCTGGTCGCCGCCCGGCGACTGCGAAACCCGCGCCAAGGCCCTTGAGAAGAAATCGAACATCCTGGGCAAGGCCCTGATCTACAACGCCGCCAAGCCGCTCGAACCGGCGCCGGCATCGGCCGTCGAGGCCCTGCCGGAACCGGTTCCGGCACCCGCGCCCGCAGTCGAGCAGGCCGCGCCGCCTGAACCGTTGGTGACCGAGGCGCCCAAGCCGAAGCCCGTGGCCAAGCCGACCGCCAAGCCTGCCGCAAAGCCGCCCACGACCAAGACCGCGACGAAACCGGTCGCCGCCAAGCCAGCTGTGACCAAGCCCACCGCGTCGGCCAAGGCGGAGTTCATCATCGACCTCTCCGATCCCAAGCCCTGCCCCGGCCGTCTGGAGCCCGCCAAGCGCGACGGCAAGGACGTGCTGGTCTGCAAGCCGGATTAGGGCGTCGTGCCTTCTCCCCTTGCGGGAGAAGGACCCGATCTACGGCTTGACCGGCAGCGCCCCGCTGGCCGCCAGCGCCCTGAACCACCCATAGGAAGCCTTGGGCGTTCGCACCCCGGTGGCCCGGTCGTGCGCCACCAGGCCAAACTTGGAGGTGTAGCCAAGGTTCCACTCGAAATTGTCGAGCAGGGTCCAGCAGAAATAGCCGCCGATCGGTGACCCCGCTTCGCGCGCGACCAGCACGGCCTCCAGATGGCGGCGCAGATAGTTGATCCGGAACGTGTCGTCGATCACCGCCGGCCCCTTGCTGAACGGGTCGGAGCAGCCGTTCTCGGTGATCAGCACCGGCGGATTGCCATAGTCGCGACGCACCCTGTCCAGCACCTGGGAAAGACCCGACGGGTCGATGTGCCGGCCAAAGGCGTCCAGCTCCGCGCCCTTGGGCGGATTGGCCGGCGCGATCTTGCTGGGCGAGGACAGGTCAAGCCGCACATAGGCCGGCGCGTAATAGTTCACCCCTAGGAAGTCGACCTTCTGACGGATCGCGACCATGTCGCCGGTCTGGACGACGCCAACCTTCAGCAGGTCTTGCAGTTCCTTGGGATAGGTTCCCTTGAACAGGGGATCCAGCCAGGCGCGGTTCCACAGGGCGTCGAGGCCGTCCGCCGCCGGGCGATTCCAGAACGCCAGCTCGCCGCCGGCCGGCCGACACGGCTGCAGCGCCATTGTGGTGCCCACCGACAGGTCGCTCCGCCCGGCCCGCAAGGCCTGCATCGCCAGCCCCTGGGCCAGGTTCATGTGATGGACGGTCGGCCCCAGCAGGTTGATATCCTTCAGTCCCGGGGCGTGTTCGCCCAGCACATGGCCGAACACGGCGTGAACCGCCGCCTCGTTGAGGGCGATATAGTGCTTGAGCCGGTCGCCCAGCCGGTCGACCACGGCTTGGGCGTAGTCAGCGAAGCGCAGGGCGGTGTCGCGGTTCTTCCAGCCGCCCTGGTCCTGCAGGGCCTGCGGCAGGTCCCAGTGGAACAGCGTGGCATAGGGGGTGATCCCCTTGGCCAGCATGGCGTCGACCATCTTCGAATAGTGATCCAGGCCTGCCGGATTGATCGCCCCCTGCCCGGTCGGCAGCACCCGCGACCAGGAGATCGAGAAGCGATAGGCGTCCAGCCCCGCCCCGGCGATCAGGTCCACGTCGTCGGCATAGCGGCGATAGCTGTCGGTGGCGACGGTGGCGTCGGAGCCGTCGACAACGATCCCTGGCTTCTTCTCGAACACATCCCAGACGCTGGGGCCGCGCCCATCGACGCTCTGGGCGCCCTCGGTCTGAAAGGCCGCCGAGGCTACGCCCCAGATGAAGTCCTGCGGGAATTGCCGGGATTTGGGATTCAGCTCGGTGTCCGGCTTGGGCTGGCAGGCCGACAGGCTGAGCGCCGCCCCGCCGAGCGCCCCTCCACCGAGCGCCATGGCCCCGAAGCCCCGACGGCTCACGCCTTGATGATCCATGTCGCATCCCTCCCGAGGTCAGAGGTCAGCGCCTCTGTTGAGACGAAGGATGCCGTGCAAGAACGCCGGTTGACCAGCCTTCCTTTGCGCAGGCCTCTAGCGGCGCTGGCGGGCAGAGACCTTGGCGGCGGTCGCCAGGGCCTGGCGGGCGTCTCGGGCAGCGGCGATGTCTTCGGCGGGCATGGGGCGGCCCAGCAGGAAGCCCTGGAATTCGACGCAGCCCAGCTTCACCAGAGTGTCGAACTGGGCCTGGGTCTCGACGCCCTCGGCCGTGGTCTTCAGGCCCAGCGACCTGGCCAGACTGATGATGGCGCCGGCCACCGAAGTCGTCTCGCCACTGGGCGACAGGGTGGACACGAAGGAGCGGTCGATCTTCAGCTTGTCGATCGGATGGCGGCGCAGATAGGCCAGGCTGGCATAGCCGGTGCCAAAGTCGTCCAGCGCCAGACGGAAACCCAGGCGCTTGATGCGGCGCAGGGCGTCGTGAACGCCATCGCTGTCTTTCAGCAAGGCCGTCTCGGTGATCTCCAGCACGAAGCTGGCGGCCTTGGCCCCCGTCTCGGCCAGGATCTCCTCGATCTCGTCGACAAAGCCCGGTGCGGACAGTTGCAGGGCCGAGACGTTGACCGAGACCTCCAGCCCCGACCAGCGCAGGCTGTCATAACAGGCGCGACGGAACACCGACCGGCCAATGGCGGCGATCAGACCAGTCGACTCGGCCAGCGGGATGAAGATCGCGGGCGAGATATCGCCGCGCTCGGGATCGCGCCAGCGGGCCAGGGCCTCGACGCCCTGGATCACGCCACGCGCGTCGGTCAGGGGCTGATAGGCGACGGTCAGGCGTTCCTGATCGATGGCCGCGCGCAGGTCACGCTCCAACCCTTTGCGCAGGCGCAGGGCGGCGTCCATCTCCGGCTCGAAGAAGCAGTAGCGGCCGCGACCGGCTTCCTTGGCGCGGTACAGGGCGACATCGGCCTGTCGCAGCATCTCGGCCTGGCCCTGGTCGGCATCGGACACCACCGCCACGCCCACCGAGCAGGACAGTTCGGCCCGGCCGATGCTGAGGTCCAGATCGCCCGACAAACCCTCGACCACGCGCTGGGCCAGGGCGGCGCAGCCGGCGGGTGTAGTGTCGGGCTGGATGATCGCGAACTCATCACCGCCCAGACGGCAGATGGTGTCGGTGTCGCGGCAGATGGCCTGAAGGCGGCGGGCGACTTCGCGGATGACCTGGTCGCCGGCGTCATGACCGTAGCTGTCATTGACCTCCTTGAAGCGGTCCAGGTCGATGCACAGCACGCCCAGATAGCCCGACTTGCGCCGCAACAGGGCGTGGGCGTGAATCAGGCGGTCGGTAAACAGGGTGCGATTGGCCAGGCCCGTCAGGGGGTCGTGCAAGGCCAGATGCTTGGCCTCGGCCTCGCTGAGCAGCAGCTTCTTGGCGGCGCGGCGGGTGACGCGGAACAGCATCAGCGCGCCGATGCCGGCGGCCAGGGCGGCCAGGGCCAGGATGGGCGTGGCCTGCTGCAGCAGCTCGGCGCCCGGCTTGCGGGGGTCCCAGCGCAGCACGATGCCTCGGCCGTCCGGCGCCCGGCCCAGCAGGGTCTGGGCGTTCTCGCCCTTGATCTGGCTGGCCGGCACGATTTCGATACGGGCGTTCTTGAGCAGGAAACGTTCGGAGAAAGCGTTCACCACGCTGCTGGCGACCGGCATGCCCGAGACCACCAGCGGTGCCCGCGCGCCGCGCGTCCTGGCCTTCAGATCCGGACGCACCAGGGACACGGTGATCATCACCGCCTCGTTGCCCACCAGCTCGACGCGGCTGACATGGACCGCGCGCAGCTTGGCGACCTTGGCGGGGTCGGTTTCGATCGCGCGAACCCGGCTGATCAGCTTCTGGGTCTGGGCGGCATACAGGCCAAAGGATTCCGGCGAGACATCCGTGCCATTGATGTGGCCGTAGATCGGCCTGTTGTCGGCGTCGAGCACGAAGACGACGCTGTAGCCCAGGGCGCCGCCGATCGAGGCTCCGATGTTCTGGTTGGCCCAGGCCAGGTCGAAGTCGTTGTCCAGCTTGTGGATCGCTTCATCCCAGATGACGTAGGGATTGAGGCTGGTTTGAACTTCCTTGCCGCGTTGACGCAGGCCGTTGCTGACCAGGGTCTGTTCGTACTGGCGCTCGCGCAGATCGGCCTGGCGCGTAGCGGTGAACAACAGGCCAGCCGCAACCAGAACCATGGCGGCCGCCATGCCCATGATCAGGCCGAAGATCTTCAGCTCGATGTTGTTGCGGTGCATAAGCTCGTCCCAAAAGACCGGCGCATGGTCCATGCCACACCTTGATGAATCCCTTACCGGGGAGGCTTTTCGGATGTTTTGTCGCACATTGTTATGCGGGAGTGGCTCGGAGGCCTGGTTTTGGGGTCGTTGACGCGGGACTTCGTCCGTATCACGAGCATTTGGATGTGCTGGGAACGCCTGCCGCCAAAGCTTGCAAAAAACGCAATCGCTGATGCAATGAGTGCATGAACAGCAAGCAGCGAGGAACGCTGCAGGCCGTCTTTGCCGACCCCGCTTCGCCGCCCATCGGCTGGGCGGACATGGAAAGCTGTTGATCGCGGCCGGCGCCAGGGTGATCGAAGGCGCGGGGGTCGGCGGTGCGCTTTGAACGCAACGGCCTCATCGCCCGCTTTCACCGACCCCACCGGGACAAAGCGGCCAAGCGATATCAAATCAAGGACGCCCGCGCGTTCCTCGCGACGATAGGAGTGAAGCCATGAATGTCCTGAAGCACAACGGCTGCATGGCCCGGGTCGCCTTCGACGACGAGGACGAGATCTTCGTCGGTCGCCTGGCCGGGATCACCGACATCATCAGCTTCCACGCCGACACCGTCAGCGGCCTCAAAGCGGCCTTCCACGAGGCGGTCGCCGACTACATCGCCACCTGCGCCAAGGCCGGCAAGAAGCCCGAAAAGCCCTATTCCGGCCAGATCATGGTCCGCGTCGATCCCGTCGTTCACGGCCGCGCAGCGCTGGCGGCGGAACTGGCGGGCAAGAGCCTGGCGGGCTGGACGGAGGAGAAGCTGCGCGAGGCGGCGACGCGGGAGATCGAGGGGGTTTGAACTATTCGGCGTGGCTTGCTGGCAACCGGAGAAAGCCTCGCTTCTCAAGGCGCTCGAAATCCACCAAGGGCACTGAGCGGCTCAACGCCGCATCAAGCAAGCTAATCACCCCTTCGCTTTGCAAAGGCACAGTGATCTTGTCCTTACCTGCGGTCTCTACGACTAGCTTGAGGCCGAAGTAGCGCCCCCTAATCCGGACAATCTGGGACCAGTCGAAGAATCGAGAGGCTCCCACCCACCTTCTTTGCCTGATGCCCGCCGCCTCGACCCAAAGACGCCATCTAAGCCACCGCCAAAGAACCAAGCTGGCAGGCGGAACAAATACTGAGGCAAATACGATTGGGACAATGCCCGTCGGGTCAAGCCGCACAATCTGAAGATAAACGCCGTACGCCACCAGCCAGACGCCGACCGTCAACAAAAATAGCGCGTGGCCAAAGGCAAAGCGCGGAAGTCTGACTTCGCCCTCCTTAGCTGGCCAAGCTCGCCAGAAAACCTTCAGTGCAGCGCCCAGACAAAGCAGCGCCGTCGCAACGACCGCCAGAGCGGGCCAATCCTGACCGCTCACGCCGCCACTTCCCGCGCCCTCGCGCCGGGATCGTAGTTGAGGATCGGCGACAGCCATTTCTCGGCCTTGGCCCGGTCCCAGCCCTTGCGACGGGCATAGTCCTCGACCTGGTCCAGATCCACCTTGCCGACCCCGAAATAGTGGCTCCTGGGGTGGCTGAAATAGAGGCCTGACACGGCAGCGCCGGGGCTCATGGCGTAGCTTTCGGTGAGGATCATGCCGGTGGCGGCTTCCGCGTCCAGCAACGTGAACAGCGTACCCTTTTCGGTATGGTCGGGCTGGGCCGGATAGCCGGGGGCCGGGCGGATGCCCTGGTACTTCTCGGCGATCATCACGTCGGCGTCGGCGGCTTCATCCGGCGCGTAACCCCACAGCTCGACGCGGGCCTGGTAGTGCAGCCACTCGGCAAAGGCTTCGGCCAGACGGTCCGCGAGGGCCGAGGCCATGATGGCGCTGTAGTCGTCGCCGGCGTCCTTGAAGCGCTTGACGATTTCGTCCTCGCCGTGGCCGGCGGTAACGGCGAAGGCACCGATATAGTCTGCCCCCTGCCCGATCGGCGCGACGAAGTCCGACAGCGCGGCATTGGTCTTGCCGGCTCCCTTGTCCATCTGCTGGCGCAGGGTGTGCAGGCGCGAGAGCTCCACGGTGCGGGTATCGTCCGTATAGAGAACGATGTCATCGTCCTGGGCTTGGGCCGGCCAGAAGCCGATCACGCCCCTGGCCCCGAACCACTTCTCGGCGACGACCTTGTCGAGCATCTCACGGGCCTCGCGATAGAGCTCGGTGGCGGCCTGCCCGACCACGTCGTCTTCCAGGATCAGCGGGAAACGGCCGATCAGCTCCCAGCTGGCGAAGAACGGCGACCAGTCGATGAAGGGCACGAGTTCAGCGAGCGTCGGCTCGAAGGTGCGCGTGCCGATGAAGGACGGCTTGGGCGGCGTATAACCGTCCCAGTCGATGGCGAACTTCTTCTGCCGCGCCTCGGCGATGCCCGTCCGGGCCTTGGCGGTCAGGCCGCGGGCATATTGCTCGCGGATGCGGACATATTCAGTGCGCGTCTCGGCCTGCAGGCGGTCGCGCTCGCTGGCTGACAGCAGTCCCGAGACCACGCCCACGGCCCGGCTGGCGTCCAGCACATAGGTCGTCGAGCCCTTGTGATAGGCCGGCTCGATCTTGACCGCCGTATGGGTGCGGCTGGTGGTGGCACCGCCAATCAAGAGCGGGATGGTAAAGCCCTGGCGCTCCATCTCAGCGGCCACGAAGACCATCTCGTCCAGAGACGGGGTGATCAGACCCGACAGGCCGATCATGTCGACATTATGCTTGCGGGCTTCATCAAGGATGCGGTCGGCCGGGACCATGACGCCCAGGTCGATGACCTCGTAATTGTTACACTGCAGGACCACGCCGACGATGTTCTTGCCGATGTCGTGGACGTCGCCCTTGACCGTGGCCATCAGGATGCGGCCGGCCTGCTCGCGCGGCTTGCCAGCCTTT
>JANOSS010000161.1:0-3005 GCA_031415995.1 Caulobacter sp.
TCGAGCAGTTCACCGGCCAGCTTCTCGGTCATGGTGTTCTCGCCGCGCTTGCGCGCAGCAGTCACCAGCCAACGGATGGCCAGGGCGCGACGGCGGTCCGGACGGACTTCCACGGGCACCTGATAGGTGGCGCCGCCAACGCGACGCGACCGGACTTCGATCGCCGGGGCGACGTTGTCCAGGGCGGAGTGGAAGGTTTCCAAGGGACCCTGGTCCTTGCGCTTGGTCTCGATGATGTCGAAAGCACCATAGATGATGTTTTCGGCGACGGCTTTTTTGCCCTCGTACATCACGTAGTTCATGAATTTGGTGACCACCAGGTCTCCGAACTTCGGGTCCGGCAGAACTTGGCGTTTCTCGGCGCGACGGCGGCGTGACATGCTTCTTTTTCCTTACTTCGGACGCTTGGCGCCGTAGAGCGAACGACGCTGCTTACGATCCTTGACACCTTGGGTGTCGAGGACGCCGCGCAGGATGTGATAACGGACGCCGGGCAAATCCTTGACGCGGCCGCCGCGGATAAGCACCACCGAGTGCTCCTGCAGGTTGTGGCCTTCGCCCGGGATATAGCAAACGGCTTCGATGCCGGTGGTCAGACGGACCTTGGCGACCTTACGCAGAGCCGAGTTGGGCTTCTTCGGGGTCGTCGTATAGACGCGGGTGCAAACACCACGGCGCTGCGGGCAGCCCTTGAGGGCGGGCACCTTGTTCCGAACCGGCTTAGGCTGGCGCGGCTTACGGATGAGCTGGTTGACGGTAGGCATTAAGTCTCTGCTCTGATGGAAGCGTGTGCCTGTCGGCCGAGGCGCTTCGGGTCCTAGTCATGTATTCCGGCTTGCAAGGCTCCAGATGGAGACCCGATAAACACGAAACTCGCCGGGACGCGGAAAGCGTTCCGGCGGGCTATCCGTCGGTAGGGGACGGGCGCTTATCAGGACGGGCGCAGAGCCCACCTCGAAAGAGCGCGGTATTTACTCGCGAAGTCGATCCGCGTCAACGCCGGTGATTGCGTCGGTTAACGAGGCCTTAAAGGCCACGCTTTCGCCACTTCCGATGGCGAGGCTGCCGGCGTTGTAACCCTTTTGTCGAATGATCTGTGACCTTGCCAATGGCGCGCGACCAACCGCTGAGACCGAGCGCTGTTCTGGCCGGCTCCCTCGTCGCCCACGGACTGGTGCTGGCCTTGCTGGCCTTTCCACGGATCGAGGCCTTCCCTGACCATTCCAACGATGAAGACGCCCTGACGGTGACCCTGGAACGGATCGACCGGACGCCGGAACTCCATAGCGACGCCCCGCCCGCCGGCGCGCCCGGCCCGATCCGGGCGCGAACGCCCCGCGCTGTCTTCCGCTCGCCCGTAGCGCCGCTGATGGTTCCAGGCCGGCCCGCCGAGCCGCGGCGCGGAGCAGCCCCGCACCCGGCCCCCCTGCCGGAAGGTCCCAAGGGCGATCTGCGCGCTGCCCTGCGCGGCAGCGGCATCGGCTGCGCCAATGAGCCTGCAGTCGGGTTGAACCGGCGGGAGCAGGAACGCTGCCAAGAGCGGTGGGGCCAGGCGGCGCGGACGGCTCCGGTCTATGCCGAAGCACCAATCGACCCGCGCAAACGCGCGGCCTTCGATCAGGTCGCAGCGGGGCAAGCGGCCTACCGCCGCTATCTGGAATCCCCCATGGCCCCGGGCGTCGACCATCGCAGCCGTGACGGTCTCGGCCGCGCCAAGGAGATCCCGTTCGTGATGGGCGACACCGACGGCATCGGCCGTAAGAAGTCGGACCAGAGCCTCGGGATCAAGCCGTAGTCGGGCCGAAGCGCTGACCGCTCCGGACCTTGTGATCAAGCGGAGTCCCAAGGCCACTTTCGGATGAGTCTGAGGCGGTTGATTGGGCCATGAAGTCGAAACGCGATCTAAGTCGCTGAGCCGGCAACCTTCGGCCGCATGGTCAGCCAAGGGGTGGGGCCCGCGCGCCACTCCCAGCAGGCCAGCATCATGTCCAGATGGCTTCGCCCCGTCAGTTGGGCGGGCATGTCGGCTTTCTCGACCCCTGGATCGATCTGCTGGATATCGTGCGTAGCCGCGAACCGCTGGATCAATCGTTCGGTGACCCCCGGACGCATGCCCGGATGAGTCTCGACCACGAAATTGTAGGTGGCCAGGGAGGGGTAGAGGTCCGGCCGCAGGATGTCGTCCTCGAAGCCCTCGGCATCGATGAAGATCAGGACGCGGCCACCCTGAAATCTAGCGAAGTCCTCGCCGAAAAATTCCCCACGGATGACGACGCGCTCGGCCACCCCGTTGGCCTTCGCCAAGAGACCGCACCGTCTGCGGGCGACCGCGTCGATATCGTAGGCGTTGACAATGACGTCCGGCATCAGCCGCGCCAGGCCGACGGCGTAATAGCCCTCCGCGCAGCCTATATCGACGACGTGATCCAGACCCTCGGCCGCCAAGGCGGCAAGGTGGGGGTGCAATTCGCGCTCATAGACGCCCAGCAGGCGCGGCAGTAGCGCGCCCTCTGCTGCATTGACCACATACTGCATGCCGGCAAAAAGGCCGGAGCGAACGTGCAGGCCCTCGACGGCGAGCGTGTTGACCCAAAGCTGGGTGCGCCATTTCACCGTGGTCATCAGAGCCTTGGCAAGCAGATCGGTTTCAGACAGGTGATCGGCCTGACCCACCAAATCGCGTAGCCGCGCCGCATAGTCTGACGTCAGCCCCATCTCACTTCGCCCCCCCAGGCATTCGCCCAAGATCGAAACGCAAAAGGCCCGGGATCGCTCCCGGGCCTTCCACATTTTTTTAGGGTTGAAGCCAGTTCGGCTCCCGCTCCCTGGGCCTATTCGGCGTCCGCCAGAGCGATGGCCTCGGGCAGAGGCTCCATCGCGTCTTCGCGCTGCTGGGCCAGCTGCTCGTCGCGCTTGGCGGCGACGCGCTGCAGGCTGCGCAGATAGGAACCCGTACCGGCGGGGATCAGACGACCCACGATGACGTTTTCCTTCAGGCCTTCCAG
>JANOSS010000162.1:0-13569 GCA_031415995.1 Caulobacter sp.
CGGAAGCGCTTGGTCTTGCCCTTGGTGACCATGGTGTTGACCTTGGTGACCTTGACCTTGAACAGCTCTTCGACTGCGGCGGCGATTTCGTCCTTGGACGCATCGGCGGACACCCGGAAGACAACCTTGTTCTGCTCGGAAAGCAGGGTGGCCTTTTCGGTGATCACCGGCGACAGGATCGTGTCGTAGTGGCGGGCGGTTGCGGCCATTACGCGGCTTCCCCAATTGCGGGTTTCGTGTCAGCGAAACGCGCCGAGATCGCATCCACCGCGTCCTTGGTCAGGACCAGGGTGTGGCGACGCAGCACGTCATAGACGTTCAGGCCGGCGTTCGGCAGCACGTCGATGTTCGGAATGTTGCGGGCGGCGAGCTTGAAATTGCCGTCCACTTCCGGACCCGCGATGACCAGGGCGTTCTTCAAACCCATCTTGTCGAAGGTGGCGCGCAGGGCGGCCGTCTTCGGATCGGTCAGAGCAACATTGTCCAGCACGATGAGCGAGCCGGCCTTGGCCTTCGACGACAGAGCGTGACGCAGGGCCATCGCACGGATCTTCTTGGGAAGATCGAACGCGTGGCTGCGGACGACAGGGCCGTGGGCCTTGGCGCCGCCGACGAACTGAGCCGCACGGCGCGAACCGTGACGAGCGCCGCCGGTGCCCTTTTGCTTGTACATCTTCTTGCCCGTGCGAGAGACCTCGTTACGGACCTGAATCTTGTGGTTGCCGGAGCGGCGCTTGGCCAGCTGCCAGGTGACGACGCGCTGCAGGATGTCGCCGCGGATATCGGCGATGCCAAAGATGGCGTC
Source organism: Caulobacter sp. (assembly GCA_031415995.1). Taxonomy (GTDB): domain Bacteria; phylum Pseudomonadota; class Alphaproteobacteria; order Caulobacterales; family Caulobacteraceae; genus Caulobacter. Next base: position 806 of record JANOSS010000162.1, read on the forward strand.
GTCGAGATCAACGGAGCCGGCCTTGCCGCCGTCCAGATTGATGACGTCGAGTTTCATTAACCTTCGCCCTCTTCGGTCGATGCCGCGGGGGCTTCCTCAGCGGGGGTTTCAGCAGCGGCGGTCGCCGGAGCCTGGCCAGCCTTGCGGAAGGCGCCCGGACGCGGCAGGTCGGCCGGAGCGGCCTTCTTGATCGCGTCGCGAACCTTCACGTAGCTGCCTTCGTGGCCGGGGACAGCGCCCTTGACCAGGATCAGGCCGCGCTCGACATCGACTTTCCAGACGGTGACGTTCAGCGTGGTGACGGTTTCCTGACCCAGGTGACCGGCCATCTTCTTGCCCTTGAACGTCCGACCCGGATCCTGGCGTTGACCAGTCGAGCCGTGCGAACGGTGCGAGACCGAGACGCCGTGGGTTGCGCGCAGACCACTGAAGTTCCAGCGCTTCATGGCGCCGGCAAAACCCTTACCGACGGTGACGCCCTGGATGTCGACCTTTTGGCCGGCAACGTAGTGGTCGGCGGTGAATTCCGCGCCCACTTCGATCAGAGCGGCTTCATCGACACGGAACTCGGCGACAACCCGCTTGGGTTCAACCGAGGCCTTGGCGAAGTGGCCACGCATGCCGTTGGGGGTGTTCTTCGGCTTCTTGGCGCCAGCGCCGAGTTGAAGGGCGGTATAACCGTCCTTTTCCTGGGTGCGTTGGGCGGTGACCTGGCAACCATCCAGCGACAGGACGGTGACCGGGATGTGCTGTCCGGTTTCATCGAAGAAGCGGGTCATGCCGAGCTTCTTGGCGATCACGCCAGTACGATTTGCGGGGAGAGTCATAAGATTCGGCCCTCCTTACAGCTTGATTTCGACGTCAACGCCGGCCGACAGGTCGAGCTTCATCAGCGCGTCCACGGTCTGCGGAGTCGGGTCAACGATGTCGAGAACGCGCTTGTGCGTGCGGATCTCGAACTGTTCGCGCGACTTCTTGTCGACGTGCGGCGAACGGTTGACGGTGAATTTCTCGATAAGCGTGGGCAGGGGGATCGGGCCCCGTACCGTCGCACCAGTGCGCTTGGCCGTATTGACGATCTCGCGTGTGGAATGATCCAGCACGCGGTGATCGAAGGCCTTGAGCCGGATGCGGATGTTCTGACGATCCATATCGCTCGGTTTCCTAGTGGGCTGCGCCCGCGTCTCGAACCATTTCAAAGACCAACTCGAACCCTTGGGAGAGTTCGAACGCAGCGTCCGCAAAACAAATGGCCCTCACGGTTGCCCGTGGGGGTTATGTCCAGATATTGCGCCCCTTCTCGAACGAAGGTTGGCGGCGCTATGTCCGGGCGTCTCGCGAACCGCGTTTGAGCCCTAAAGCTCACAGCCGGTCCAACAGAGGCGCGCTTGTACGTTCCGAATCCGGTTTCGTCAAGCGCTCCGCTTGCCTTGTCGCGCCAGAAAATGAGGCGACTCGGCGAGCCGCTTCTGGATAGGCGCCTGGCCCCATCTCCGCAACCCCTCATCTGTCACGGGATTGTCGAATAGCACCGTCACATGGGTGGGAACGTGCGCTAGCATACGGTGGATTGGCCATACTGATCTTTCAAGTGTCTCAATTGAGCATCAACTGACCCTCAGGCGCGGCTATTGCCCCTTGTGGCGCCAGGCAACGCGCCATAGATGCCGCCCCTCCCCGGCGGACTGGCGGCCCCTCCCCCCAATGACCGCCAGCGCCGGGGTTTTTCCAGTAAGGGGATTACCCACTATGAAGACCCAACTTTTTGCCGCCGCCGCTGTCGCGGTCCTCGCCTTCTCGGCTCCGGCCTTCGCGCAGCAAGTCGGTTCGATCGGCGCCGCCGTGAACTACACCGACGTCGACACCCGCGCTTTCGGCGCTGACGGTACGGCGGTGAAGATCGACGGCTCGGTCGCCGTTCCGGTCGGCGCGGCCTGGACCGTCACCGCTAATGGCGACGTGTCGATCTCGGACAACGACGTCAGCGACGAAACCGTCGCTTCCGGCGCCGTCCACCTGACCACCAAGATCGGCGACACCTGGCGCGTCGGCGGCTTCACCGCCCTGTCGCGCCCCAGCAACGACACCCTGTGGGCCGTCGGCGCCGAAGCCCACAAGTACCTGGGCAATGTCACCCTGTCGGGCCTGGCGGCCTATGGCCAGTCCAACGACCTGGACGCCGACCTCTACGCCGTGCGCGGTGAGGCCCGCTACTTCGTCACCGACGACTTCCGGCTCGACGGCGGCCTGGGCTATTCCAAGCTCGACACCCTGGTGGAAGCCGAGGCGTGGGACGCCAGCCTGGGTGGCGAATTCAAGTTCGCCAACAGCGGCTGGTCGACCTTCGGAAAATACACCCACACCGAAAGCGAAGACCTGGCCGACCTGAAGTCGGACGCGGTCAAGATCGGCGTGCGTTACACCTTCGGCGGCAGCCTCAAAGCCCGTGACGCAGCCGGCGCCGACCTGATCGACGCGGGCACGCTGTTCGGCTTCGGCGTCCGCTAAGCGCGGCGAACCTGAAATGCGGAAGGCCCCGGGACATCCGTCCCGGGGCCTTCACTCTCTCTATATATACGTGTGATCGTCGAACGCGGCTCAGTGGCCGATATAGACGTCACCCGAACCCGCCACCGACTTGCTGACATTGCCTGTCGCCTTGGAGATGCGCACGTCACCAGAGCCGGCTACCGAGACCTCGACGTCGCCAACCTCGCCGTCATGGGTCACGTCGCCAGAACCCATGATGCTGACCTCGATCGACCTGGCGCGACCGCCGGCAATCGCCACATCGCCCGAGCCGGCGATGTTGACCTCGACCTTGCCACCTACGCTGGCCGCCCCGGCGTCGCCCGAACCGGCGATAGAGACGGTGAAGTCGCCCGCAACCTCCTGGGTTTTCACACTGCCGGAGCCGGCAATGCTGATCTCGGCCGAACCCGCCATGCCGACATTGGTATCGCCAGAGCCCGCCTGGCTGACTTCCAGCTGCCCTTTAACGTTTGCGACGGTCCAGTCACCGCAACCGGCATTGGCCAGTGCCAGTCTGTCGCTGCGGCCAACGCTGCCGAACACCGCGCCAGCCCCGGACACATCGACCCGCATCGGCGTGCGAATGACGATCTGCGGGATATCGTCCCACTTCACTTCACCGACGCCGCGCACCTTGATCGTGGTCAGGCCCATCCTGGTGTCACAGCCATGGATCTTGTTCATGCGCAGATCGCCGTCGACGATCGTGTCCGCACCGTTCTGTCGGATGGTCAGGGGCAGGCTCTTGTTGGTGGTGAGGAACTCGACCTTGATGTCGTTGCGGGCTTCGGGGATGACAACGACGCGGGCGACCGCATCCTTGATCCTGACCGAAGGCGCGGCGGAGGCGACGCCAGCGAAACCCAGGGCGGCCGCGCCTGTGGCCAGAACGAGAAGTGCGCGCATCGAGATATTTCCCCTGTCGGATGGCGTTGATCGGGGAAAGCTAGCGGCGCCCGCCGGGCGAGACGACTTAATTCGCGGTCATGACCGCGATGTCACAAATCGGCCTCAAGGTCGCGCTTCAGGCGGCGCGTCCATTCCCAGCTCGAAACTGCGCTCGAAGCCCTTGATCCGGTCCTCGACCAGACGCGCCCGTTTCAAGCCCAGAGACGCCGCCCACAGGCCGGCCCGCGCCAAGGCCGGGGTCTTGCCCATCGCCGCCACGGGCATGCCCCAGCGCCGGAACACGCCGTTGGCATAGTGCGCGCCGTTGATCAGGCGGGACTCCCAGGTCTGATAGTCCACCGACAACGAGATATTGAACGTCCCGAGGTTCTCGATCCGGTGCGGCGCATGCAGCGGCCAGGCGGCGGCCATCCCAGCCTCCAGGTCGAAGACCTGAGCCGCTGCGTCCATCTCGCGCCGATAGGGCAAGTCCTCGGTTTGCTGCTTGAGCAGGATGTTTTCCATACCCCTCTGGGGCATGTGGGTCTCGTCGGGCGGATAGATCCAGATCCGCTTGCGGCCGCGCAGGTGGAACAGCACCACCCCGGGCGCATCGGCGTGGAACGGTACCTTCGCCCCCGGCGCCGACAGGATCAGCTGGCCATTCAGCTGGATCGGCTTGAAGCCCTGTGCCTGACCCGAAATCCCGACAAAGGCCTCCTCGATCAGCGGGCCCAATTGCGGATACCAGGCCTCTGCCCGGCGCAGCTGCACCCAGATGCGGCCTTCCTTGACGCCCTCAAGCACCTCCTGGCCGGAGCGCCGTCCCCGCGCGCCGGTGCGCATGGTGTGCTGGCCGTCGGCGTCGAAGTCGAACAGGTTGATGTCGTAGAGCTCGGCCGGATAGGCGTCGAGCACGCGCGCCAGAGTCTCGTCCTCGAACAGGCGCGAATCCAGCAGCCTGTGCTGGAAGGTGATCGGCGTCTTGCCGATGGCGTTCTTCTGCTCGGGCGACCAGGCGGTGATCAGATCGGACATCGAGAACTCCTAGTCGGCCAGAAGCGAGAGGCTAAGGCCAATGCCGACCCCCAGGCCGACGCCCGTGCCGATGCGCGGGTGGCGGCGGGTCATGGCCGTAACGAAGGACGATGCGCCCCGCACCTGCCCCACCAGCCCGGGCTCGCAGGCCATGATGCCGTCAAAGCGGCGCGACAGACGGGTCAGACCCGCAAGGCCAATGCGTCCCACAGCCTGTGGACGGGTATGGATCATGCCTTCGAACACCGGTTCGGCCGGCTCGGCGAAGTCGCGCTTGTAGGCCTCGCCGCCAGGCCCGAAATCTACCCGGGCGATCCCCTGCTCCGCAGCCGCACGCAGGGTCTCCAGGGTCATCAGGCTACCCGGCGAGTAGCGCGCATAGGCCGTATCGTAGGTCGGAAACCACAGGTGATGGCGATCCCCGCTGGTCAGGCCCAGCTCGGCCGCGACGATCGCGTCGCCGGCCCGCAGAACCGCCAGTTTCAGGCCAAAGTCGGCTTCCGCAGCCTCGGCCAGCCGGTGCAGCAAGACGCTGGTCCAGCCACAGGCAAAGATGTCGTACTGGTGGGTCCGACGAAACTGCTGGCGCTTGCCGGCGATGATCTGGTCCAGCATCGCGGCGGTGGGCGCATCGAAACTGAAACGCACGGGCCCGTGGTCACGCTCGAGCGCCCGCAGCCGGCGGCGCTTGTCCTTGAGGAATCCCGCGTTGCGTCCGGCCTCATAGGCCGCGAAACCGGCAGAGACGTCGGCAGCCATAGCGTGGCGCACCGAAAGGCCACGCCCCGCATTCGTTCCCGGACCGATCAATCCGCCAAAGCGGGCGCGGTCGGCGCCCAGCTTTCTGAGGATATCGGTCAGGTCCAGACGGGTGTCGGCGGACGCGACCAGTCCATGACTGTCGCTCATCGGCGCGGCCAGGGGCTGGATCAGAACGCCACGCCGCTGGAACGGCAGGAAGCCCTCGATCTGTTCGCCCCGCCGGATCACCGCAATGGCCGCGCCGGGGGCGATCTGGCCGGCGACGTCAAGGTAGCGAAGGTCGAAATAGGGGCTGCCGAGCAGGGGGTTGGCCCGACGCAGGGCGTTCCACCGGGCGCGTTCGGGCGCGCCCAGCTCTGACACCCTGACCGTCTCCACGGAAACCCCGTCGTGCAAAGCCCGCTCTCCCAAAGTTGCAGGAGGTTACAGCGACCTTTCCTAATAACCGCTTTAGTTGAGCCGATCGTCCCTGGCGGCGCTGAGCCGCACGGGGACCGACTTGTAGGCCGGCGTACCGCTGCGCGTGTCGCGATCGTCGAGATCGACCAGGATATTGGTCTCGGGATAATAGGCGGCCAGGCATCCGCGCGGGATGTCGCGCGCCACCAGGGTGAAGCCGCGCACCACCCGCTCGCCGCCGGCGTCGAAGGCGGCGGCCAGGTCGATGCGATCACCTGACGACAACCGGCGCGCGGCGATGTCGTCGGGATTGGCGAACACCACGTCGCGCCGGCCGAACACCCCGCGATAGCGGTCGTCCAGGCCATAGATGGTGGTGTTGTACTGGTCGTGGCTGCGCAGGGTGGTCAGGATCATCACGTCGGGATCGCCCTGACGCGGATCGCCGGCCTTGGGCGCGTGCGCCATGAAATTGGCCTTGCCGGAGGCGGTTTTCCAGATCCGATCCGACGGCGGCACCGGCAGGCGGAAACCGCCGGGAATGCGGATACGCTCATTATAGTTGTCGAACGTGCCCGGAAACACGCGGGCGATCAGGTCGCGGATCTGGTCATAGTCGGCGACCAGCCCCGACCAGTCTACGGCGTCATCCTGGCCCAGCACCGCCCGGGCGATGCCTGAGACAATGGCGGGCTCCGACTTCAGCTGCTCCGAAGCCGGCGGGTTCAGCCCCCTGGAGGCATGGACCATCGACATCGAGTCCTCGACCGTCACCGCCTGGCGGCCGCTGGCCTGGATGTCGATCTCGGTGCGGCCCAGGCACGGCAGCAGCAGGCTCTCCTTGCCGACCAGCAGATGGGTGCGGTTGGGCTTGGTGGCGATATGGACCGCGAAGTCCAGACGGCGCATGGCCGCGAAGGTGCGGATCGGATCGGGCGCGGCCACCGCGAAGTTGCCGCCCAGCCCCAGGAACACCGTCGCCTCGCCCCGCTCCATCGCCTCGATGGCCTCGACCACGGTGTGGCCATGCTCGCGCGGCGGCTCAAAGCCGAACACCTCGCGCAGGGAGTCGAGCAAGGTGACCGGCGGCTTCTCAGCCACGCCGACCGTGCGCGCGCCCTGGACATTGGAGTGGCCCCGCAGCGGACAGATCCCCGCCCCCGGCCGGCCGATATTGCCCTTCAGCAGCAGCAGATTGACCAGTTGCTGCACCGTGCCCGACGAGTCCCGATGCTGGGTCAGGCCCATGCCGTAGCAGAGGATGGTCGCCTTGGACCGCGCATAGACGCCGGCGGCCTCTTCGATCTGGGCGCGCGACAGGCCAGAGCCCGTCTCGATCTCTTCCCAGGTCAGGGCGTCCAGCGCCTCGACCAGCGCCTCGAAGCCGGCGGTGTGCTCCGAGATAAAGTCGCGATCCACGGCCTGCAGGGCCAGCACCGCCTTCATCATGCCCTGCACCGCCAGGGCGTCACCGCCGATGGTCAGCTGGTAATAGGCCGAGGCGATCGGCGTCGACGACAGGGTGGCCATCTCGACCGGATCCTGCGGCGAGGCGAACTTTTCCAGTGATCGTTCACGCAGCGGATTGAACGCCAGGATCGCCGCGCCGCGCTTCGACGCCTCGCGCAGGGTTCCCATCATCCGGGGGTGGTTGGTGCCGGGATTGTGGCCAAAGCACAGGATCAGGTCGGCATGGTCAAAGTCTTCCAGCGTCACCGAGCCCTTGCCCATGCCGATCGAGTCCGGCAGGCCGACGCTGGTCGGCTCGTGGCACATGTTGGAGCAGTCGGGGAAATTGTTGGTCCCAAACCGCCGGCCCAGCAGCTGATACAGGAACGCCGCCTCGTTGGAGGCCCGGCCCGAGGCGTAGAACTCGGCCTGGTCCGGATGGTCCAGCGCCCGCAGCGCCGCCCCGGTTCGCGCGAAGGCCTCGTCCCAGCTGATCGGGCGGTAATGGTCGCTGGCGGCGTCATAGGCCATGGGCTCGGTCAGCCGGCCCAGGTCCTCGATGGCGTGATCGCTCCAGGTCAGCAGCTCGCTCACCGTGTGGCGTTCGAACACCTCGGGCGTGGCGCGCTTGCTGGTCGCCTCCCAGGCCACGGCCTTGGCGCCGTTCTCGCAGAACTCGAACGATGAGGTGTGCTTGGGATCGGGCCAGGCGCAGCCGGGGCAGTCGAAGCCTTCGGGCTGGTTGGCCGACAGCAGGGTCTTGCCGCCCTCGATCACCGTGGCCTGATCGCTGAGCGCGCCGGCTACGCCCTTCAGCGCGCCCCAGCCGCCGGCCGGGCCGTCATAGGCGCGAACACCTGGGACCTTGCTGGGGGGGATCTTGCTGGGGGGGATCTTGGAATCAGCCATCAGGCGCTCTCCAGCTCGACTTCGACCAGTCGGTCGGCGCGGGTGAACACTGTGTGGCCATCGGCGCGGGCCAGGGCCACCAGGGTCAGGCCCGCCTCCTCCGCCTTGCGGATCGCCAGCTCGGTGGGCGCCGACACCGCCACCAGGATCGGGCAACCGATACGGACGGTCTTTTCGATCATCTCGAACGAGCAACGGCTGGTCACCAGAACAAAGCCGCTGTCGGCGTCGAGACCGCTGGCGGCCATCCCCCCGGCCAGCTTGTCCAGGGCGTTGTGGCGGCCCACGTCCTCGCGCGCCAGCAGGATGCGCCCGTCGGCGTCGGCGAAGGCGGCGGCGTGGGTCGCCCGCGTCAGCCGGCCCAGGGTCTGGGTTTCGGCCAGGGCGTCCAGCGCCCGCTGGATCGCCGAATGCGCCACCGCCCTGCCCTCGCCAACCTGCGGCAGGGGCCGCACGGCGTCGGCCAGACGCTGAACGCCGCACAGCCCGCAGCTGGAGCGTCCCTCCAAGGTGCGTGGCCGGGCCTTGCGCGGCGCGGCCTGCGGCGCGAGCCGCACGTCAGCCATCAGGCCCAGCTCGGCCTGCGTGACCTCGATGGCCAGGATGTCGCCCGCGCCGGCAATCGCTTCGGTCAGGGTGAAGCCCCGCGCCAGATCCTCGATATCGGCCGGCGTCGCCATCAAGACCGTGTGGGGCCGGCCGTTGAACGACAGCCCCACCGCGACCTCGTCGGGTACGGCGCGGTCAATGGACTGGATCTGTGCGCCGGCGCGCCACTGGGCGGCGGCGCGATGGGTGACGGAAGGCATCGGCATGGTCGTGAGCCTATCGCGCCGCGCGGCTCTCCGTCACGACAAATGCTGATCCTGGAATCTGCCGCTAAAGCGAGACCGCACGGGTTCGCGCCCTCGCCGGTTTCGACCGGCAAGTGTGGGGAGGCGGCGGAGCGTCCGGGCCAGGCCCGGATGGGTTTGTAGTGGAGTACCGTTTCGGCCGTGGCCGGAGCGCTCCGCGCGGTCGTTATCCAGTGAGCCCTCGGGGCGCGGGGTTTTAACCCGCTTCCGATCAGAGGCCCCCGGCGGGCGGAGAGGAAGCGACCCCTCCGGACCGCGCGGGCGATTTCAGCCCGCGCCTGCAGCGCTCGCCGCCGTCGCCGAAGGATTGTCCCGCGAGGCTGGAGCCCGGTCCGGAACGCCCGCCGCCCCGATGAGGGGCCAGCCACGCTCCGCCGACCAGACCCGAGCGGGTCCTTCGACAACGGTTTGGCGAGCACGACCCGCACAACCGCCCCCGCCACCCGTCAGGTCGCCAGCTGGACGGCCTCCCCAGTGACGGGACGAGAAGAAGTATGCGGGCGTTTTGCAGGGGGCTGCGTCGATTTTGCATCGTGACGCCGGGTGGGGGAGGTAGGGCGTTGAATTTGTTGAGGGCGAGGGGCGGTTATCCTCGTGCGGGCACGGGGATAGACCCCGGTTGGATGGTGCCACCGCCCTTGCCTCCAACAAACCCCGTCATCCCGGGGGCTTGTCCCCGGGACCCATAGTTCAGCCGCACCGCCCTTGATCATGCCCGCGCCGCCCGTGCAGCGGACAGATGGGTCCCGGGAACAAGTCCCGGGTTGACGGAGATTATAGGTTCGGAGCGCAAGGACGCCGCCCCTCGGGCAGAGCCATCCTTACATCTCACGGCGAGACGATAGCACCAACCTTGTGGTCGGGTTCCCTGTGACCGGGCGCTCTACCCCGTCCTGCCGGTGCGAGCCTCGGTGACGCTGGGCGAGCGAACGGACACGGCGCTCGGCTTTATTGAGTGCACTGTCACCGTAACCGTAACCCCACCGTAACCCCGTCACCGTAACCCCGTAACCCCTCCTCCGTTCGGTATTGCTCAGCGTTGGATGAGCAGCAGCCCGGTCCTGACCACGGCCCAGAGCGCCGCGATGGCGGATGACAGGGCCAGCAGAACGCCGACGTCCGGGTAGAACATATAGACGGCGGTCAGGGTGACGCCGCTGAGCCCCGGCACGGTGACGACCAGAACATAGCTGAGGCCCAGCAGGGCCAGGGACGGTACGACCGCGACCGCCATTCTGGCGACGGTCAACCGGCGTTCCGCACCGACGTTCCGTCCAAGCAGGTTCCGGATCGACAACGCGCTGCCCAGGGCCAGCAGCAGGGTCAGACCGAGCGTGCCCCACAGGCGCAGGCGATTGACCCCGGCCGGTGCGATGGCCTCGGCGGGCAGGCCCAGCGCGTAATTGACCGTCCCGCCCACCAGATTGCCTTCCAGACTGCCGGACATATTGGTCAGGACGAGCACGCCCTGCTGGGTTTTGGGGTCATAGGCGACCCGCGACCAGAATCCCGGATTCAACCCGCCGTGGAAGATCAACCTCCGGTCTTCGATCGTGTCGAACTCCCACCCGAATTCGTAACCGCCCCGGCGCTCCCGGGAGAGGGCTTCAGAAAGCGGGGCGGGGACGATGCGCGGGTCGCGCTCGAACACCGCAACCAGATAGGTCGCCAGATCTTCGGCGCTGGCCGTGACGCCGCCCGGCCCGGCCATCATCCGGCTGGCGACGAAGTCGCGCTCGACCGTCTGCCCGAACCATTGGGTATGGCCGACGGCGGGGCGGGCCGATCCGGGTTTCGGCGCCTGGACGAACGAATTGCGCATGCCCAGCGGACCGAAGATGCGGTCCTGCAGCACGTCTTCATAGGGGCGTCGCTCGACGGTTTCGATCAGATGGGCAAGCAGGGCGTAGTTGGCGTTTGAATAGGCGAAACGGTCGCCGGGCCGGGTCCGGAGCCGTGCGCCCCGGAGCTTGAGCGTGGCCCGGGCCATTGCATCCGCTCCCCGGTCGGTGGTCGACTGGCTGCGGTTTCCGTCCAGGGTCGACAGGCCGCTGCGATGGTTCAGCAGATGGCGGATGGTGATCCGGTTTGAGGCCACCGGGTCAGCGGTCCTGAAGGTCGGGATGTACCGGATGATCGGATCATCCAGCGACAGTCGCCCCTCATCGGCCAGTTGCAGCACGACGAGGGCTACAAACGACTTGCTGACCGAGCCCAGTTGAAAGGGGGTTCGCGCCGTCACGGGCGTCCCGGCGTCATCGGCGCGCCCCAAGCCCCTGACGTGCGTCACCCGGCCGTCGGAGAACAGCGCCACCGCCGCGCCCGGAATGTGCAGGTCCGCCATCCCCCGTTCGACATAGGCGTCCACCTGCTCGGCCGACGGAACGGATGGCGTCGCGGCCCTGGCCGGGATTACGTCCGCCGACATCACCAGGGCCATGGCGACGGCCGCAACGGCTTTCAGGCGGAGCACCGCCCCCGATTTGGATACTGTCACTCTGTAACGCTCCCTGATTGACCGGAGCTGCTTGAACCGGATCGCGGTGACGTGTCTGTTCGCCTGCGCGAACGGGACGGGTCCATTCGCGAACGGAGCGTGGCGTGACGGGGGCAGGAACGATCAGAGGGCTGGCGGCGCTCAGGCTGGGCCGGTTGGGCGGCGTGGAACTGCTCGCCCTGGTCCTGTTCGGGGTCTTCCTGGCCACGATCGCGCCGTTCGGCACGGCATCTGCCCCGGGCCCGATGCGCCACCTCTACTGGCAGCTGGCCGTGGTCGGCGGCGGGGTGATCGCGGCCCTGATCGAGATGGGGCTGGCGGCGCGCCTGTCCGGGCGACCCCGGCTGTTCCTTGTCTTGCAGCTGGCGATCATGACGCCGGTGATCACGGCCTGGGTCTCGCTGCTGCCGGTGTTCCTGTTCGGTGATGCGGTCTCGGCCGCGCGGTTCGTGCGGCTTCTTCCCGAAGTGCTGGCGATCAATGTCGCCGCCGTGGTCCTGACCGTGTTGACACGCAAGGCGCTGAACCGGGGTGACACGCGGTCGTCGGCGCCCGAAGGTCTGGCTCCCCTCGCCATTCGCAGCAAGCTTCCGCCCCGGCTGGCGCGGGCCTGTCTGGTCGCGGTCGAGGCCGAGGATCACTATCTGCGCATTCGGACTGAGGCGGGGTCGGCCCTGGTGCTGATGCGGCTGGGGGATGCGCTGGACGTCCTGTCGCCCCTCGACGGCTTTCGCACACACCGGTCCTGGTGGGTCGCGCGCACCGCCGTCCAGACTGCGCGATGGAAGGGCGGGCGGGGCGTCCTGGGGCTGTCGGACGGATCACTCGCCCCGGTCAGCCGGACCTATGCCGCCGCGCTGAAAGGGACCGACTGGGCTGCCGATACCGACTGAGACGGGGTCCGGCGGCCGGCCGCCCAAAGCAAAAGGCCCCGGCGTTTCCGCCGGGGCCTTCGCAGTCTTTAGCCGTGGCTAGAAAGTCGAGACTACTCGACGATCTTCGCCACCACGCCGGCGCCGACCGTGCGGCCGCCTTCGCGGATGGCGAAGCGCAGGCCCTGGTCCATGGCGATCGGGGTGATCAGCTCGACGTCCAGCTCGGCGTTGTCGCCCGGCATGATCATTTCCACGCCTTCGCGCAGCTTGATGATCCCGGTGACGTCCGTCGTGCGGAAGTAGAACTGCGGGCGATAGTTGGTGAAGAACGGGGTGTGACGGCCGCCTTCTTCCTTGTTCAGGATGTAGGCCTCAGCCACGAACTTGGTGTGCGGGGTGATCGAACCCGGCTTGCACAGCACCTGGCCGCGCTCGACGTCTTCGCGCTTGGTGCCGCGCAGCAGAACGCCGACGTTGTCGCCAGCTTGACCTTGGTCGAGCAGCTTGCGGAACATTTCGACGCCGGTGCAGGTCGTCTTCTGAACCGGACGGATGCCGACG
>JANOSS010000163.1:0-3815 GCA_031415995.1 Caulobacter sp.
ACCCGGCTGCTCCGCAGCCACCCTCTCCCGCAAGGGGAGAGGGACCTATTCCGCCGCGATCAAAGTCGCGGAAACCTTGGACTTCAGATAGCGGTGCATGGCGTCGGCGGCGTCGCGGCCGTCCTTGATCGCCCAGACCACCAGGGAGGCGCCGCGCACGATGTCGCCGGCGGCGAACACGCCGTCCAGATTGGTCATCTGGTGGCGGACATCGGCCTTCACCGTGCCCCAGCGCGTGGTCTTCAGGTCGGGGGCCGACCACAGCTGCGGCAGGTTCTCGGGCTCGAAGCCCAGCGCCTTGACCACCAGTTGGGCGGGACGGTCAAAATCGCCGCCCTCGATCTCTTCGGGGCTCTGGCGGCCCGAGGCGTCCGGGGCGCCCAGGCGCATGCGGACGGCGCGCACGCCGGAGACGGCGTCAGCGTCGCCGCCCAGCGCGCGGGGGGCAGCCAGCCATTCGAAGGTCACGCCCTCTTCCTCGGCATTGGCCACTTCGCGCAGCGAGCCGGGCATATTGGCCTTGTCGCGGCGATAGAGGCAGGTGACCGAGGTCGCGCCCTGGCGGATGGCGGTGCGGACGCAGTCCATGGCGGTGTCGCCGCCGCCGACCACGACCACATCCTTGCCCTCGGCGTTCAGCGCGCCGTTCTCGTAGTCGGCGACGGTGTCGCCAAGATCGGTGCGGTTGGAGGCGATCAGATAGTCTAGCGCCGGAACCACGCCCTGGCTGCCAGAGCCCGGGACCACAAGGTCGCGCGCGGCATAGACTCCGGTGGCGATCAGCACGGCGTCGTGCTTTTCGCGCAGGTCTTCCAGCGACGCGTCGCGGCCGACCTCAAAGTTCATCTTGAAGACCACGCCGCCGTCGGCGAGGCGCGAAGTGCGGCGCTGGACGACATCCTTTTCCAGCTTGAAGCCGGGGATGCCGTAGATCAGCAGACCGCCGGCGCGGTCGTGGCGATCATAGACCACGACCTCATGGCCCCGCTCGCGCAGCATCTCGGCTGCGGCCAGGCCGGCGGGTCCCGCGCCGATGATCCCGACCGACTGGCCGGTGGCCGGGCCGGAGATCAGAGGCTTCACCCAACCCATCTCCCAGGCCTTGTCGGTGAGATAGCGCTCGACCGAGCCGATCGTCACCGTGCCGTGACCCGACTGCTCTATGACGCAGTTGCCTTCGCAGAGACGATCCTGCGGGCAGATTCTACCGCAGACTTCCGGCATCGAATTGGTGGCCTGCGACAGCTGGTAGGCTTCTTCGAGACGGCCTTCGGCGGTCATCCGTAGCCAGTCGGGGATGTTGTTGTGCAGGGGGCAGTGGGTCTGGCAGAATGGAACGCCGCATTGCGAGCAACGCGAGGCCTGCTCGGTGGCTTTCGCATCGATGAAGTCGGCGTAGATCTCGTGGAAGTCGCCAGAACGGTCGTCCGCCGCACGCTTTTCAGGCGTCTTGCGAGCCACCGTGGTGAATTTCAGCATGCGCTCGGCCATGCGACTTCCCTCATCCCGTCTTCGGGAGAAAAATTGCGTATGGAGGCCTCATACTGACTCTTTGGCGCAAGAAGAATGCGGTGGTCAAAATAATAGACGGTTATATCCTCAGATCGCCTGGGGCCATTGCGATCACCTCGCAGCCCGCCGCGCTATTAGTCTACTTTGTGGATTAACGACATGTTTACCCTGTCAGGCGCACGCCGGGGGCCTGCTTTCTTGAGGGACTGCCGATGCCGGATTGGCTGATCGCGATCGTGCTGGGCCTGATCGAAGGGCTCACTGAATTCATTCCTGTGTCTTCCACCGGCCATCTGCTGCTGGTGGGACATTTCCTGGGCTTTCACAGTCCGGGCAACACCTTCCAGGTGCTGATCCAGCTGGGCGCGATCCTGGCCATTACCGGGGTCTATTTCGGGCGACTGTGGGGGCTGCTGACCACGGCGCCGACCAACCCCGGCTCGCGCCGCTTCATCCTGGGCGTATTTCTGGCCTTCCTGCCGGCGGTCTTTGTCGGCGTCCTGGCCCACGACTTCATCAAGACTGTCCTCTACGAGTCGCCGCTGCTGGTCTGCATCACCCTCATCACCGGCGGCTTCGCCCTGCTGGCGCTGGACCGCATGAAGTTCGAGCCTCAACACACCGACGTGGTCGACTATCCGCTGAAGACGGCCTTCATCATCGGCCTGTTCCAGTGCCTGGCCCTGGTGCCGGGCGTCTCGCGCTCGGGCGCCACCATCGCCGGCGCTCTGCTGCTGAAGTGCGACAAGCGCTCGGCCGCCGAGTTCAGCTTCTTCCTGGCCATGCCGACCATGGCCGGGGCCTTCGCCTATGACCTCTACAAGAACATCGACAAGCTCAGCACCAACGACCTGGGCCTGATCGGCCTTGGCTTCCTGGCGGCCCTGATCTCCGGTGTCTTTGTGGTCAAGACCGTTCTGGACTTCATCACCCGGCATGGCTTTGCTCCCTTCGCCTGGTGGCGGATCGCGGTGGGCGTAGCGGGGCTGGGGTTGCTTTACATCCCGCGCTGATCTCGCAGCGGCGCAGTGTCAAAAGATAAGGGCGGACACTGCAGTGTCCGCCCTTATTCGTTCCGGCCTGACCAGCCTCTAGAACGCCCCGTCTGGCGTGGGCGCGTACTGTCCGCCCTTGCGATAGCGGTAGAGGTAGGAGGGTACGATTGCTTCGATGCTGCTCGGAACCACGCCGGCCTCGACCAGGCCCGGTAGGCCTTGATCGGCGACATTGTCGCTCTTCAGCATCTCGACCTGGTCGCTGGTGATCGGGGGGGCGATCGGCAGGAGGCCGGCCATCAGGTCGCCGACCTGGCCCAGCAAGGACGCGGCGAACCACGGAATGGGCAGCAGCAGACGGTCGCGGCCGGTCTCGGTCAGGATCAGCTGCAGGATCTCGCGCATCGTATAGACGCCGGGACCGCCCAGCTCATAGGTCACACCCTCGGCGGCCGGGCTGCTGGCCGCCTTGGCGATCACGGCGGCCACGTCGCCGACGAACACCGGCTGGAAGCGGGTCTCGCCGCCGACCAGCGGCAGGGCGGGGCTCATGGCGGCCATCTGGCCAAACTTGTTGAAGAAGTTGTCCTCGGGACCAAACACCACCGACGGGCGGATGATCACTGCGCCGGGGAATACGGCGCGAACAGCCTCTTCGCCTTCGGCCTTGGTGCGAGCGTACTTGGCTTCTGAGCCGGCGTCGGCGCCGATGGCGCTGATCTGCACAAAACGGCTGACACCGCCCGCCTTGGCGCACTCGGCGATAGTTTTGGCGCCCATCACGTGGACGGCCTGAAATTTCTGACGGCCGGACTCGTAGAGCAGGCCGACCAGATTGACGCAGGCTTCGGCGCCCTCCAGCGCCCGCGTCACCGAGGCGACGTTGCGGACATTGGCCTGGACGACCTCGATCTGGCCGACATCGCCCAGCATGCGCATCTTGTAAGCCAGGTTGGGCTGACGCACCGCCACACGAACGCGGTGACCCGCCTTGGCGAGCTGCCGCACGACCTGGCTGCCGACGAAGCCGGAGCCGCCGAACACCGTGACCAGACCTTGCATTTTCAATCCCCGTCGCTTGCGATGACGCGGGGGATAGACGACCGCGAGGGGCTTCGCAACGAAATGCGCGATTTGGCGATTGACGGGGCCAAAAGCTTTCCCTACACGTCCCGGCCTCGCGGCGATCCACGGATTGCTCTGCGGGCCCAGGTGGCGGAATTGGTAGACGCGCTGGCTTCAGGTGCCAGTGACTGAAAGGTCGTGGAGGTTCGAGTCCTCTCCTGGGCACCACCCCCTACCAACCTT
>JANOSS010000164.1:0-25279 GCA_031415995.1 Caulobacter sp.
CGCGCCAAGCTGCTCCCCCTCTGGGGGAGCTGTCGCGGAGCGACTGAGGGGGCCGACACGGCGCTAAACCTGTGCTCCCCCGCCGGTTGCTCCGTCCCGGCGAAGGGTTTTTATCAACGACGGGCGTCCAAAGTCAGGGAAACCGAAGCGATGAACGCTCCCGTTCCGAACGCAAACACCAAGGCCGAGCTTCTCCAGAACGTGGTCGAGCACATCGACATCGCGTCCTTCGACGCCCGTCCTATCATCGACGCCATGCGCAAGATGAGCTTCTCGAGCCGCGACACCGCACGCGCCGCCGACATCTTCAACATGGCCCTGGAAGACAAGTCCTGCTCGCCGTGGCTGATCCTGGCCGGTTCCACCTCGGCCGGCGGCTGCATGCACGTCTATCGCGACATGGTCCAGAACGGCATGATCGACGCCGTGGTCGCCACCGGCGCCTCGATCGTCGACATGGATTTCTTCGAGGCCCTGGGCTTCAAGCACTATCAGGCCGCCGGCAGCGTCGACGACAACGTGCTGCGCGAGAACTACATCGACCGCATCTACGACACCTATATCGACGAGGAAGAGCTCCAGAACTGCGATCACACGATCCTGGAGATCTGCAACCGCCTGGAGCCGCGCGCCTATTCCAGCCGCGAGTTCATCTGGGAAATGGGCAAGTGGCTGTCTGAGGGCAACGCCAAGAAGCCCGGCTCGCTGATCCAGACCGCCTATGAGCAGGGCGTGCCGATCTTCTGCCCGGCCTTCGTCGACAGCTCGGCGGGCTTTGGCCTGGTCAAGCACCAGAAGGAACGCATCGCCGCCAAGCAGCCCTATCTGATGATCGACGCGGTCGCCGACTTCCGCGAACTGACCGACATCAAGATCGCGGCCGGCACGACGGGCCTGTTCATGGTGGGCGGCGGCGTTCCCAAGAACTTCGCCCAGGACACCGTGGTCTGCGCCGAGATTCTCGGCGTCGAGGCCGACATGCACAAGTACGCCATCCAGATCACCGTGGCCGACGTGCGCGACGGCGCCTGCAGCAGCTCGACGCTGAAGGAAGCCGCCAGCTGGGGCAAGGTCGACACCACCCACGAGCAGATGGTGTTCGCCGAAGCCACCACCGTGGTGCCGCTGATCGCCTCCGACGCCTATCACCGCGAGGCCTGGAAGGGCCGCGAGCGTCCGCGCTGGAACAAGCTGTTCGGCAAGTAGGCTTGATGCGTCCGTCTTGAAAATGCAGGGTCCCCGAAAGCGATTTCGGGGACTTTTTCATGCGTATCTCCTGGACCATCGGCCTGGCCGGCCTGCTCCTCGCCAGCTGCGCCACCGTCCCGGCCGGGGCGCCGGACGGTCGCTACCTGGCCAGGGGCGTGTTCGACGCGCGCGACCACCTGCCGCCGCCGCCCGCCAAGGGCTCGCCCGAGGCCCTGCGCGACCGCGAGATCTTCCTGGCCACCCGATCGCTTAAGGACACGCCGCGCTGGTCGCTGGCCAAGGCCGACAATGTCGAGGAGCGCGTTCTGGAAGGCTATGCCTGCGCCCTGGGCGTCACCCCGACCTTGCAGACCACCCCGACACTGGCCGCCACCCTGCTGCGGATGAGCCGCGATGTCCGCTCAGCCGTGGCCGGGCCCAAGCTGAAATACAAACGCCCCCGGCCCTACCTGTCGGCGGCGGGGCCGATCTGCGTGAGGAAGAGCCCGGGCCTGTCACTGTCGCCGGACTATCCGTCCGGCCATTCGACCTGGGGCTGGAGCGTGGGCCTGGTGCTGGCCGAGGCCGCGCCAGACCGGGCCGAGGCGATCCTGAGCCGCGCCAGGGCCTTCGGCGAAAGCCGCATCGCCTGCGGGGTGCACAACGCCAGCTCCGTCGAGGCCGGCCGGATGAACGCCCAGAACCTGTTCGCGGCCCTGAAGACTTCGCCCGCCTTCCAGGCCGACCTCGCCGCCGTGCGCATCGAACTGGACGCGGCCCGGGCGGCCGGTCCCGCGCCGGACACGGCCCGCTGCGAGGCCGAGGCCGCCTTGCTGGCCCGTCCCCTGCTCTGAGCTTGCGGGACAGGCCCCGCGCCTCTACCTCTTGGCCATGGCCCATCACGCCGCTTGCGATCACGATCATGACCACCACGGCGTCGCCGGTTCCGCCCTCGCGGCCGAGCTGGAGGCCGCCGAGGCGCGCTGCGTCGCGGCAGAACAGCGCCTGACCGCGCCGCGTCGGCGGGTGCTTGAGCTGCTCCTGCAAGCCGGCCAGCCGGTGAAGGCCTACGACCTGATCTCGACCTATGCCGTCGATGGACCGCCGGCCAAGCCGCCGACCGTCTATCGGGCACTCGACTTCCTGGAAAAGCAGGGCTTCGCCCACCGCATCGAGAGCCTCAACGCCTATGTCGCCTGCCGCAAGGAAGCCGACGGCCACGCCGCCGCCTTCCTGATCTGCGACTGCTGCGGGGCCACCCGCGAGATCGAGCCCCGGGCCAGCGCCGAGATCATCGCCGCCGGCGCGGCGGCGGGCTATGCGCTCACGGCCGTGACCATCGAGGCGCATGGGCTGTGCGGGGCCTGTCGGAGCTGATCTCCTTTTTCTTGTCATCCCGGGCGGCGTAGCCGACCCGGGACCCAGGGGCCGGCGCATCGCGGTTGCCCCTGGGTCCCGGCTCTCCGCTTCGCTGCGGCCGGGATGACAAGGACATGATGACTTAAAGTCTCGGCAATTGCTTCACCCAAGCAAACCCCGCTAGGCTCAAACGACTGTTCAACCTGCCGAGACCTCCCCTCATGACGACCGCAGAACCCCTCCCCGGCGTCGAGATCTGGCGCGGAGGCGTCAACACCTGGGACTGCGACGAGATGGGGCACATGAATGTGCGCCACTACATCGTGCGCGCCATGGAAGGCCTGGCGGGGCTGGCGGCGGAGCTGGGCCTGCCCCACGCCTTCACCCCCTATGCCAACGCCACCCTGCTGGTGAAGGAGCATCACGTCCGCTTCCTGCGCGAGGCCCATGCCGGCGCGACGCTGCACATGCTGGGCGGGGTGATCGAGATCACCGACACCGAGGCCAGACTTCTGCAGCTGCTGGTCCACTCGGCCACCGGCGAACTGGCCGCCACCTTCCAGACCACGGTCGTCCACGCCACGCCGCGCGAGGGCGAGGTCTTCCCCTGGCCGAAAATCACGCGCGAGCGCGCCGAGGCCCTGATGGTCGAGGTTCCGGAAAAGGCCCGCGCCCGCAGCATCGACCTGTCGCCCTTCACCCACACCGCCGGCCTGGAGCGCGCTCAGGCCCTGGGCCTGCAGCGGATCGGCCTGGGGGCCCTGTCGCCGACCGAGTGCGACGTCTTTGGCCGCATGCGCCCCGAACAGTTCATCGGCCGGGTGTCGGACGGCATCGGCAGCTTCATCGGCCCGTTCCGCGACGTGATTGTCGAGCATGCCGACCACAGGCCGACGCGGTTCGGCGGCGCGGTGCTGGAATATCGCCTGGCCTATCTGCGCTGGCCGACGGCCGGCGACCGGGTCGAGCTGCGCTCGGGCCTGATGGGCTCGGACCCGCGCACCATGCGCATGGCCCACTGGATGATCGATCCCGCCACGGGCCTCGCCTGGGGCACGTCGGAGGCGGTGGCCATCACCTTCGACCTCGACGCCCGCAAGGCGGTGCCGATCACGCCGGCGGCGCAGGCGGGGTTGAAGGCGTTCTCGGTGGAGGGGCTGGGGCTTTAGTGGCGGGGCGCTCAACCTCACTGAAGCTTGGCCTGCAGCCAACGCTCAAAGCAGACTTGCTGATCGTCGGTTGGGGGGGGAGCGGGCTTAGCTGTTGGAATCGCCGCGCATCCGCTCGACGGCTTCCGCCACTTGATAAAGAACGTCAGCAAGTTTCAGATCGACGCTGTCAATTTCTCGGGCTGCCTGAGCACCCAAGACAATATCTTTGAGCCGAGATCTGTCTTTCTCCGTGCCGAGTTCGATCGCCACGAGATATTCAAGCTGAAGGATTATCGATTTTAGGACGCCAAAGTTTGGATTTTCTATTTCGAAGTTGCGCACCATTTTGAGCGCTTTTCGGAAAAGCGAGAGCGAATTCAATATGTCATTTCCAGTTTTTCGGGCACTGCACTTAGCAGTGCTGAGTTGGTCTCAGAGCCCACGAAAGCACGCAACGGGTCGAGAGCAAAGGCCCGCACCCTCCCCATAGAACCCGTCATCCCGGGGCTTGTCCCCGGGACCCATGGTTCAGCTTTTACGTGAGACGCCAGCGGCGCGTGCGCCGCCACGCCTGCACTTGCGGCGGAGAGATGGGTCCCGGGGACGAGCCCCGGGATGACGAGAAATCTGACGATGGTGTCGGAGCCTTAGCGTCTCGAAGGGCGGAATTCGCCATCAGCGCTTTGCCGACAAGCGGGCCTTCAGGTCGCCCCTCCCGAAACGATCACCCCGTCGCCATCGCGAAGATCGCGTCCCGCGCCAGGTCCGGGCGCTCCATCGGCAGGAAGTGGCTGGTTCCGGCTACCGTCTCGACCGTCACATCGCGGCCGCGCCGGGCAAAGCCGTCGCTCACCCGGCAGGTCGAGCCGCGCTCGGCTTTCAGGATTCGCACCGGGCCCATCACCTTGCGGATCGCCCGCCAGGGATCATGGCCCTGGGCCGAGTAGTTGGAGGCCTCCCAGGCCGGCGCGCAGGCCAGCTCGACCTTGCCGTCGTCGCGGTCGACGAAGCCGCCGTCGACATAGTCGGCCAGCATGGTCTCGGGCCAGGTCTTGAAGGCCCCGCGACCGGTATAGGCGGCGACCACCGCCTCGCGGTCGTCAAAGACCGAGCGGCGGCGCGAGGCGGCCTGGGCGATGGGCATCTTCTTCCACAGCGCGCCCGAGGTCCACGGAGCCTGAGCGTACAGGGCCACCAGACGCGGCATGATCACCGGGTCCAGCAGCACCAGACCCTTGACCGCGCCGGGCAGGGCCGCGGCGGCCAGCAGGCTGACCGTGCCGCCCATCGAATGTCCGGCCAGCACCACCGGCGGGCCGTCGAGAGCCTTGAGCAGGGCGACCAGATCATCACGCAGGTCGAGCCAGGAGCGACGGCCCTCGCCTTTGGCGGCCAGGGTCGTGGCACCGTGGCCGCGCTGGTCGATGGCCAGCACCCGCAGGCCGGCCGAGAGCGGGGCCAGCAGGCTGTTATAGGTCTGGGCGTTGAAGCCGTTGGCGTGGACGAAAACGACGTCGATGGCCCGGTCCTGCGGACCAAATTCCAGCGCCGCCATCTCGCCAGGGCCGGCGGGGCTGTCGATGGCGATCATGCGCCTTCGGGGTTGTCGAAACACGGCCGCATCCATCGGCGAGGGTCCTTCTGCGGCTCGAAACGCAGGTTAGGCCTGCGCCCCGCCTTCGTCCATGGTGCCCGGTAGTCTGGACGTATCCGCATCCTTGATTGTCATCCCGGCCGCAGCGCGCTTGGCGCTTGGCCGGGATGACAGAGCCGGTATCAGGCCTGGGTCAGCTGCCACTCGCCGCGATTGTCCTGGCAGGCGCTGTAGCGTTCCGTGGCCGGACGTTGGCCCGAGGTCGAGATCGAGGCGTTGATCACCCGGCACGAGGCGGCGACGGTCTGCAGCGGACGCACCAGGCCTGGCGCCACATAACCGACGGCATAGCCGCTCTGGCCGACCAGGATCCAGCCACCGTTCGGGGCCGAGCCCAGGGCGTCAAAAGCCTGGCCGGCAGCCAGCTTGCCGACGACCTTGCCGCTGGTCGAGGGGTTCGAACGCATGTTCGCTGCGCCCTTGGCGGCGTACTGCCCGCCCAGAGCGTCATAGCTGGGCAGGGACTGCACGCCCTGGGCGAAGCGCAGGTTGCGGCTGTCGACGGGCGGGCCATAGCTGGAGGAGACCACGTCGATGCGGCCCGAGGCGCCGGTGCGCGGATTGCTCCAGGTCTGGGGCTGGCCGGTTTCCAGGGCCTTCTTCGTGGCCTGCTGGGCCAGGGCGGTGTCGGTCGACTGCATGCGGCAGCCGATATAGGAGCCCGCCGCCGCGCCGGCGGCCGCGCCGACCAGGGCGCCGAGGGTCTTTTCGTTCTTGGCCACCTTGCTGCCCAGGAACGCGCCGGCGGCCGCGCCGATCAGGGCCCCGCCTTCCTGCTTCTTGCCCGAGCCTTCGCACGAGAACAGGCTGCCCAGGCCCTTGGACTGGGCCAGGACGGGGGCCGGAACGGCCAGGCTGGCGCCGACCATGGCGGCGATGGCGAGCAGGGCGGGGGTGGTCTTCATGGGTCTGCCCTCTGTTTGGGCCGACGGTTGTGCAGCCACATTCCGCAAAGTCAGTGTTGGCGCCGCGTCCGGTCCGCGAGATAGTCCCTTATCAACGATAAGGGAGGACGTCATGAGCGCCCAGGATCATGCAGACTATACGTGTTTCAAGGTCGAGATCGAGGCTGGCGTCGCGCACATCCAGCTCAAGCGTCCCGACGCCATGAACACTATGACACGGGCCTTCTGGAACGAGCTTCCCGCAATTGTGAAACATATTGACGACAACGCCCTGGCGCGCTGCATCGTCATCACCTCGACCGGCAAGCACTTCTCGGCCGGCATGGAGCTGTCGGTCTTCACCGACGGCGAGGGCGTCACAGCAGAGCGTGGCGGCGACCGGTACGTGGCCGGCGAGAGCTTCCGCCATCACGTCCATCACCTGCAGGACACCTTCACCTGCCTGGACAAGGCCCGCATGCCAGTGATCGTCGCCATCCAGGGTGGCTGCATCGGCGGGGCGGTCGACTTCGTCAGCGCCTGCGACATCCGCTACGCCACCACCGACGCCTTCTTCTGCATCCAGGAGATCAATATCGGCATGACCGCCGATGTCGGCACCTTCCCGCGCCTGTGCAAGCTGATCCCCGAGGGCTGGGTCCGGGAGCTGGCCTATACGGGCCGCCGCCTGCTCGCCGCCAAGGCCCTGGCCATAGGCCTGGTCAACGAGACCTTCGACACCCACGACGAAGTCGTCGCCCACGCCCTGGCCACCGCCCGCGAGATCGCCCAGAAGTCGCCCCTGGCCGTGGCCGGCAGCAAGGTGATGATCAACTATGCCCGCGACCACACCATCGCCGACAGCCTGGACTATATTGCCACCTGGCAGACGGGCATGTTCGCCGGCCCGCATATGGCCGAGGCGTTCAAGGCCAAGATGGAAAAGCGTCCGGCCGACTTCCCCGACCTGCTGCCGCTCAAGAAGACGATGTAGCCTTCGCCGGCAGTTCGGCGCCCGTCAGGTCGCAACCCTCGAGGCGGGCTCTGGTCAGGTCCGCCTCGATGAACCGGGCACGCGGCGCGCTGGCCCCGGTCAGATTGGCGCCGCGCAGCACCGCGCGGCTCAGATCGGTGCGGATGAACCGGTCCTCGGCGATCTTCAGCGGACCAAGCTTGGCGCTGGTCAGGTCAGCTTTTGACAGCTGGGCGCCGACCAGGCGCGCGCCGCGCAGGTCGGCGTTCCTGAACTTCACGCCGCGCAGATCCGCGCCCATCAGATTGGCGCCCTGCAGCTGGACGCCCTCCAGATCCATGCCGAACAAAACCGCTCCAGGCGCTGACAGCCCCGCGAGCCGGCGGTTCTTCAGGCGTTTCAGTGGCCGGAAATCAACCTCGTCGACCCTGGCGATCGCGCCCTCGCGGCCCTCGGACCTGACGAAGGCTTCATGAGCGTCGAGCACTTCGGTCAGCGGCAGATCGTCGATATAGATGATCGGCGGCGGGGCGCGCAGCACCTCGCTCATGTCGACGTCTTCGAGATTGGCCCCGGACAGATCGGTCCCGACCAGAACGGCCCGGCGCAGCGAGACCTTGGCCATGTCGGCATTGTGCAGATTGGCGCCCGACAGGTCGGCACCGTCCATGCGGGCATTGGCCAGCTTGGCACCCTGCAGGCTGACGCCCGTCATGTCGGCGTCGCTGAAATCAGCGGCCTGGGCGAAGGCACCCGACATCTGGGCCCCGGCCAGCTTGGCCCCGTTCAGCAGGGCGTAGTCCAGTTCACCCGGACGCGTGGAATGCTTGAGGATCCGCAGGCCCTTGGTGTCATCCTGCACGGCGGTGACGCCTTCGCGCAGGTCGCAGGCCGAAAGGTCAGCGCCCGACAGATTGGCCCCGCGCAGGCAGACGCCGCGCATGTCGGCCCGGGTCAGGTCGCAGTCGCGCAGGTCGGCGTCGCGCAGGTCGGCGCCGTACAGAGTGGCTCTCACCAGTCTGGCGCGCGCCATCATCGCCCCGCCCAGCAGCGCGCCGGTCAGGTTGGCCTCCGAGAGATCACGGCCCTCGAAATTGTAGTTGTTGAGGTTCACATACGAAAAATTGGCGCGGCGGCCGGCCGGCAGGCCCTTCAGGAACCGGCCGTGCGCTTCCATCACCTCCCGAACGGCGGAAGCGTGCAGCGAGCGGATCAGACTGGGTCTGGCGGCGGCGGACATGCGGGATGGGGCGACTTTCAGGAGCGAGGGAGCGTCTCACGTCAACTTTAAGGAAAGGTTCAGTCCTGGCAGGAAAGGCGGCCGGGCTTGCCGCTCATTTCATCTGCCTTTTGCCGATGGACGGCCTAAAACTGAGCGTCATGGAACAACTGGCTCAGGCCCGAATCGCGGTGTGGCAGGGCGGCAGCCTGTGGCTGCTGAACACCTCCAAACCAAGCCCCGGCCTGGCCCCGCGCACCGGTTTTCACGCCCATCACGCCGTGCAACTCGTGTTCAGTCTCGGCGGCGAGTTTCGGCTTTGGCTGACCGACAGGGACTTGTCTCACCGATATGTGGCGGTCGCGCCAGACGCCCTGCACAGGTTCGACGCCACCGGCGCCTATGCGATTCTGTTCGTCGAACCCGAAAGCCGGGCGGGGCGCGCCATCATCGCGGCGACCTTCGGCGACGGCGATCTCTGCTCCCTTTCGGCAGCCCGCGTCGACCGGATCCGCGATCAGTTGACGGCGCTGGGGCGAACGCCGCCACCCTCAATCGACGAACTTGAGTCACTGGGCCGAGACATGATCGAGCGGCTCGCGGGCGATGATCACCACGGTGCCATCGACGCCCGCATCCAGACCCTCGTCGCCTGGGCGGCCCAGGAGCACGACAGGCCAGTCACGCTCGGCATGGCGGCCCAGATCGCGGGACTGTCGCCCAGCCGCCTGAGCCACCTGTTCGTCGAACAGACCGGCCTGTCCTTCAAGACCTACCTGCTGTGGGTGCGCCTGACGCGGGCGGTGGGGCTGATGGCCGAGGAACAGACCCTGACGGCGGCCGCCTATGGCGCGGGATTTTCCGATTCCGCGCACTTCAGCCGGACCTTCCGGCGGATGTTCGGCATCGCCCCGGCCAATCTCGCCTTGGTGTAGCTGCTGCGTTCAAGCCGCTGCGGCGCGCGGCCGATAAACCTCGGGCATTCCTCAACCCCTGTGAAGGACGACCCGATGAACGACCAGACCCAAAGCGAAACCACCGCCCGGCAAGCCAGCGCCCTGGGTGCCTGCTCCAACCCGACCTGCGCGTGCGGCCCCCAATGCCAGTGCGGCGACGCCTGCGTCTGCACGCCCGAATCCAACTGCGCCGACTGACCCGACCAGGGTCGCCCTGCCCCGCGCATCCGCGCTGTCGATGGGATTTGACGACAATGACTGGAACACCGACGGCGCGGGCCCGGCAAGGGACCGCCGCATGGTAGACGCCGTTCAACTGGCCGATCTGGCGTGCGGCGGCTTCTTCCTCACGGGCCTGGGTACCGGGGCCTGGAAGTATCGCGCGATGATCACCGACCCCGACGGACAGGCCCCCGCCTATGTCGATATCTGCCATCGCGCAGCGTTGATGTACGCCTTCGCCTGCCTGGTGCTGGCCGAGTTCGCCCGCCTCAGCGCCTGGCCGCCCGGCGTGAACCTGGCGGCGGTCGCCGTGCCGGCGGCCTTCTTCGCCGCCGCGGTGGCGACCTACGCCGTGCACGGGGTCCTGCGCGATACCGACAACCAACTGCGCCGTCCCCACCGTCTCGGCCGGCGCCCGGTGCATGGTGGCGTCATCAGTCTGTTCATCTACGCCCTGATGATCGGCGAAATCGGCGGCTTCCTTGTACTACTGACGGGTTCGACCGAAAGCCTTCTGGGCTGACCTTGAGCGCCACTACGGAGAACGGATATGGAATATCTCGTTGGGGCGCTGCTGGCCCTCGGCGTCGGCGTGTTCGGCACGATGGTCGGGTTCGATCGGGAGCGCGGGTTCTATCCCGTGGTTCTGACCGTGATCGCCGGCTACTACGCGCTCTTCGCGGTCATGGCCGGCGCGCTGGATACAATGGTCTTGGAGGTCGCGATCCTCTGCGCCTTCGCCGCCATCGCGGTGATCGGGTTCAGAACAAACCTTTGGCTGGTGGCCGCTGCCCTGCTCGGGCATGGCGTCCTCGACCTTCTCCATCCGCGCCTGGTCGCGAATGCCGGCGCGCCAAGCTGGTGGCCGATGTTCTGCCTGACCTTCGATGTCGTGGCGGCCGGCTATCTGGCCGCGCGGCTGCTCCCTGCCAAGGGGTCGGTTGCCGCAGTCCGGAGGCCGGCATGCTAGGTGCCCCTTCCGACCAGATGGCTTCATCAGGGTCGGACGAAAAGGGCTCTAAATCAAAGTTTAGAGCGTTTCTCGATCCGATAACCGTTTCACACTTATCGGAAAACGCTGTAGGCGCCGACCGCTGCGAAGGCTTCAGTCGACTCCTGCGCCGGAGCCTGCCGCTGCTGGGCGCCGCCTGGCTGGCCGGCGCGGCGCTCGACCTGCACGGCGCCGACGCCGCCGCCAGGGACGTCCGAACCGCGCAGGTCGACGGTCACGCGGTGGCCTATCAGGTCCTGGGACATGGCGGTCCCGTCCTGGTCCTGATCTCGGGCCTGGGCGACGGCATGGACACGTTCAAGGCGGTCGCGCCGGACCTCGCCAAGAGCGCCACGGTCATCGTCTATGACCGGGCCGGCTATGGCGGCAGCGGTCGGGCCGCCGCCATCCGCGACGCCGCCGCAGCGGATCGCGAGCTGGTCGGCCTGCTCAAGGCCTCTGGCGTGAAGGGGCCCTACGTCATCGCTGGCCACTCGCTGGGCGGGCTCTACGCCGAATATTTCGCTGCCCACCATCCCGGCGAGGTGGCGGGGCTGATCCTGGAGGATTCCCGGCCGGCGGACTTCACCCGCCGCTGCCAGGCGGCCAAGCTGCCCCTGTGCGTCATCCCCCCGATCTTGGAGCGCTTCATGTCCAATGGCGCGCGCGCCGAGCTGGCGGGCCTGGACGACACCCTGGCTCAGGTCGCCGCCGTCGTCCGGCCGCTGCCCAAGCCCGTGCTGGTGCTGTCGCATCCGGTCGGGCCGAACGCCAAGCCCTTCGACGCGCTCTGGAAGGCCGCCCAGGCCGACCTGGCCGCCCGCTACCCCGGATCGCGTCACCTGACGGCGCCGGCCGGCGGTCACTACATTCACAAGGACCAAGGCGCGTGGTTCGTGTCCCGGGTAGCGGATTTCCTGGCGCCGATGCGCTGCCCGGCTACAGCCAGCCCTTGCGCTTGAACCACAGCAACGGCCCGACGCCGGCGGCGAACATCATGCCCAAGGCCATGGGATAGCCCTCCATCCACCGCAGCTCGGGCATGTGCTCGAAGTTCATGCCATAGACCCCGGCGATCAGGGTCGGCGGCAGGAATACCGCCGAGAACACCGAGAAGATCTTGAAGATCGCGTTCTGCTCGATGTTGATCAGGCCTAGGGCCGCGTCGAGCAGGAAGGTGATGTTGCTCGACACATAGCTGGAATGGTCGGTGATCGACTGCACGTCGCGCTGCAGGGACTTGAGGTGGTCGCGTAGCTCGCGATCGCCCTCGAACTGCTCGGCCAGGGACGCGAAGCTGAGCAGGCGGGCCAGGCTGACCAGGCTGTCGCGAGCCTTGGCGTTGATGTTCTGGGCGCGGCCCAGGCGGTTGAGGATCTGCTCGAAGGCGCCGCCGCGCGGACGGCTGAAGATGGCCCGCGACTGGGCCTCGACCTCGCTGGCGGTGCGCTCGAGAATGTCGGCTGTGCGGTCGACGACGGCGTCGAGCAGGCCAAGGAAGGTCTGCGGGCCGTTGGGGCACAGGCTGGGCTGGCGCTCGGCCTGGGCGGCGAACACCGAGAAGGCGCGCGGCTCGACATAACGGATGGTGATCAGGCGCTGGCCGACCAGAACGAAGGTCACCGGCGCGGCGGTCGGCAGATCGCCGTCGGCATTGACCAGGACGGTGGCGGTCATGAAGGTGCCGCCGTCCTCCTGATAGAGACGCGAAGAGGCCTCGATCTCGGCCATCTCCTCGCGGGTGGGCAGCAGGACGCCGACGGCCTGTTCGACCGCCACCTCCACGGCGCGCGAGGGATCGACAAGCTCGATCCAGACGGCGTCGTCGGGTAGCCGCCAGTCGCGGCCCGCATCGCCGGTCTCGAAGCCCGGCGCGCCACGGCGCAGAATTCTCAACATGGATCGGCGAGCCTCGTCACCCGCCGGGAATGACCCAGCGCGAGCTTGGCGTCAATCGCGGCGCAGCGCGGCGGGATCAGCCTAGCGGGGCGGCGCCGGCTTGTCGTCTTCGGACGAGCCACTCGAAGCGGCGGCGATCAGGGCGGCGATCCGGTCGGTCGAGTCGGCGGCCTGGTTGATCAGGTCCAGCGGCGAGGCACGAACCGAGGCGGCCACCTGATTGGCGGCGGACTTGGCCAGCGAGACGGCGGCGTTCTGGGCCAGGGCCAGCTTGCTGGTCGCCACGGCGATCGTGGTCGCCTGGGCGTTCTGATAGATGAAGCCGTGGGTCGGATAGACCGTGGTGCCCAGATCGCGGATCGGATCGTACCAGACCTTGACCTCGGTCCAGTCGCCGGCCGGCGAGACGTCGACCACGGTGACGTCCTGTTCGACCTGGCCGCGGGTTCCGTTCATCACTGACCAGTTGGCGTGGGTCACCTGGATGACGCGATCGGTCAGCACCTGGCTGACGAAGGCGACATGGCCCAGGTTCATGCGGCCGGTGGGCTTGAAGGACAGGACCGAGCCGATCTTCGGCGCCGAGCCGGTGTCGTAGTGGCCGGCGGCCTGGCCCCACCAGGTGCGGGCGTCGCCGAAGATTTGGATGCCAGACATCAGACGCGCGAACGGCACGCACTGCCAGTACCCGTCAGCCACCGCGCCGGAAACCGGCATCAGGCTGATCATGGCGGCAGCGGCGATTGAACCCCAGAAGGTTCTCGTCCGTTTCGTCATGCTGTGGGCACTCCCCCGTGTCACTGGGCCAAGCAGTAACCTTGCCAGAGACCTATGAAAAGAGTGTTTCTCAGGCACCGGCCGCGACCGGTCGCCGCTGGGCGCGGCGTTGAGCCCAAGCTTTCATGTGCTCGCGGGCCGGCTTTTCGATCAGATGATAGGATGCGGCCGAGAGCGGGATCAGCGCTGCGACAATGCCCAGCCAGATCAGCAGGGGCAATTGCTCGCCCTCGATACCGAGAACTTTCGTCGCTGCATTGACCGAAACGATCTTCCACGGAATGCAGATCATGTAGGTCGAATAGCTGATCTCACCCAAATAGACGAAAGTGCTTTGGCTGGCGAAGGTCGATCCGGTAGCGGCCAGGCTGGCCAGCATCAGGATCAGGCCGCCCAGCACCGCAACGATCACCGGATCGGGAGCGCCAAGGTGAACGGCGCCCAGAACCAGGGCGCCCATGACCAGCGCGCCGGGCGCGGCAAGTCGGCCCGGGATCGCGCCCGAGCGCCACAGCGCGTGCAGGGCGCAGCCATAGGCAAAGCACGGGACAATGCGCAGCGCGCCCCACTGGATGGTCGCCGCCGTCAGCGGGAAGCCGGCCAGGCGCTCGAAGGCAGGATAGAGCACCGCGATAAAGGCCAGGGCCAGGGCCACGGCCACGAACGGCCGCCTGCGCAGCCTCCAGGCGACGAAGGCGAAGGCCGGGAAGCTGAGATAGGCGAACCACTCGGCCGAGATCGACCAGGAGGCGTGGTTCCAGCCCGACACCGGCGCAAAGCCCCAGGCATGGACCAGCAGCAGGTTGGCCGGCAGGGCTTCCCAAGAGACGATATTGTGACCGACCACAATGCCGGCCAGGCTGGCTACGGCGGCCATCAGGCCCACGCCCGCCAAGGTGGCCAGGTGCAGCGGGTACACCCGCGCAAACCGATTCCACAGGAAGTCGCCATAGCGGAACCGCCCCTGGCCAAAGCCCTGCAGATAGACGTGGCAGAGAATGAAGCCGGACAGCGTGAAAAAGGCCTCGACGCCGAGATAGCCCTTGGTCGCCACCGCCGGCGTGAAGCCGACCGCGAGATTGGGCCAATAGTGGAACATCACCACCCAGAAGGCGGCGAAGAACCGCAGAGCAGTTAGGGGTTTGATATTGGCGGCGTCTGGCATATTTCAGGTCCAGTCTGGCGAAGCCTGGGGGCTTCCGTCACGTTCCCTTGCATGGACGGGATCCACGGAGGGGTGGGTCGAGACGCTTTTTCAGACGACAGCCTTAGAACAGGACGATGAACGAACTCCTTAACCTCGCCGTGGACCCCGCAGCCTGGGCCGCCCTGGTCACCCTGATCGTCATGGAAGTCGTGCTCGGCATCGACAACCTGATTTTCATCTCCATTCTCTCCAACAAGCTGGCGCCCGAGCATCGCCAACGCGTGCGCCGCATCGGCATCTCGCTGGCCCTGATCATGCGCCTGGTGCTGCTGTCGACCATCGCCTTCATCGTCGGCCTGGTGCATCCGGTGTTCGACCTGGGCATTGCCGGCCCGGCCGGTCCGCACGGCGAGCCGTCTTTCGAGACGGCCTTCTCCTGGCGTGACCTGATCCTGCTGGCCGGTGGCCTGTTCCTGATCTGGAAGGCCACCAAGGAAATCCACCACACGGTCGATCCCAACCAGGAAAGCCATGACGTTCTGGACAAGACCGGTGCCGCCATCTCGAATGTCGGCTCGGCGATCTTCCAGATCATCCTGCTGGACCTGGTGTTCTCGATCGACTCGATCCTGACGGCCGTCGGCATGACCGAGCATCTGCCGATCATGGTCATCGCCGTGCTGGTCGCCGTGACGGTGATGCTGCTGGCCGCCGACCCTCTGGCCAACTTCATCAACAACAACCCCACCGTGGTGATGCTGGCCCTGGGCTTCCTGCTGATGATCGGCACGGTTCTGATCGCCGAGTCCTTCGGCATGCACGTGCCCAAGGGCTACATCTATGTGGCCATGGCGTTCTCGGCCACGGTCGAGGGGCTCAACATGATGTCCCGTCGAGCCTCCGCGAAAAAGAAGGCGGCCGGCGGGGAGCACTAACCCCGCAGCCGTTCGCTAGAGCCCTTTCCGACCTGATGGCTTCATCAGGGTCGGGCGAAAAGGGCTCTAAATCAAAAGTTTGGAGCGTTTTTCGATCCGATAGCCGTTTCACACTTATCGGAAAACGCTCCAGTCTGCCCAGCGCCCCGGCCCGAAAGGTCCGGGGCGTTTTGGTGTCTACAGGAAGCTGTAGGGATCGATATCGACCACCACCCGCACCGAGTTCGGGATCCTGGCCCGCGCCCGCCAGGCCGACATGAAGCCCTGCAGGTCCACGCTGCGATCGGCCCGCACCAGGAACCGCTTGCGCCGTCGCCCGCGCACCAGGGCCAGGGGCGCGTCGGCGGGGCCGAACACCTCGACCCCCTCGGCATTGGGGATCACCGCCGCCAGGGCCTCGACATAGGACTCCAGCGCCGCGCCGTCGGGCCCTGAAGCGATCACCGCCGCCAGCCGTCCGAACGGCGGCAGACCCGCCTCTTCGCGCATGCGCAGCTCGGCCTCGACAAAGGCGTCGCGATCCTGGGCCTTCAGGGCCAGCAGCACGGCGTGGTCGGGGGTGTAGGTCTGCAGCATGGCGCGACCCGGCTTTTCGTGGCGTCCGGCCCGGCCGGCCGCCTGGGCCAGCAGCTGGAAGGTCCGCTCGCCGGCCCGCAGATCGCCGCCGCGCAGCGACAGGTCGGCGTCGACCACGCCCACCAGGGTGAGGTTGGGGAAGTTGTGGCCCTTGGCGGCGGCCTGGGTGGCGACCAGAATGTCGATCTCGCCCGCCGCCATGGTCTCGACCAGGGCCCGGGCCCCGGCGGCGTCCATCACCGTGTCGGACGAGAACACCGCGATCCGCGCGGTCGGAAACAGGAAGCGCGCCTCCTCCTCCACCCGTTCGACGCCCGGACCGATCGACACCAGGCTGTCCTTGGCCCCGCAGGCGGGACAGGCCTCGGGCTTCTTCATCGAGAAGCCGGTCAGGTGACAGACCAGACGGCCGGTATAGCGATGCTCGACCAGCCAGCTGTCGGTGTCGGGCGATTTCATCTTCTCGCCGCACGACTTGCACAAAACCAGCGGCGCATAGCCCCGGCGGTTGTGGAACAGCATCGACTGCTCGCCGCGCGCCAGGGTCACGGTCATGGCCTTGATCAGCGGCGGCGACAGCCAGCGGCCGGGCTCGGGCGGGGTCTCGCGCAGGTCGATCAGGCTGATGTCGGGCAGTTGCGCCGTGCCGTGCCGGGCGCTGAGCCGCAGCCAGCGGTAGCGACCGCTCTGGGCGTTGAACAGGCTCTCCAGCGACGGCGTGGCCGAGGCCAGAACCACCAGCGCCCCCTCGATCTTGGCGCGGGCCACGGCCAGGTCGCGGGCCTGATAGATGAAGCCCTCTTCCTGCTTGAACGAGCTGTCGTGCTCTTCATCCACCACGACCAGCCGCAGCTTGCGGAACGGCAGGAACAGAGCCGAGCGGGCTCCGACCACGATCCGCGCCTGACCGCTGGCCACGCCTTCCCAGACGCGCCGGCGCTTGGGCGGGGCGACGCCGGAATGCCACTCGGCCGCCGCCGCCCCGAACCGCGCCTCGAAGCGGCTCATCACCGCCTGGGTCAGGGCGATTTCGGGCAGCAGGATCAGGACCTGGGTGTCGGCATCCTCGGCGAGGGCGGCGGCGACGGCCTCCAGATAGACCTCGGTCTTGCCCGAGCCGGTGACCCCGTCCAGCAGCGCCACCTGGAAACCGCCCTGCCCCAGCATCTCACCCAGCACATCCGCGCAGGCCTGCTGGCTGGCGTTCAGCGACTGGGGCGGCAGGGACAGGTCGGGCGCGGGGAAGCGCTTGTCAGCCTCGACGAATTCCAGGGCCAGCGCGCCCTCGTCGACCAGGCCCTTGACCACCCCGGCCGAGACGCCCGCCAGATTGGCCAGGGCCGCGCCTGACATCGGCCCGCCCACGGCCGCCGCCAGCACCTTGAGCCGGGCCGGCGTCATGCGGGCAGGCTGCGAGCCGGTCAGGACCAGCACCCTGTCGGGCCTGGGCGGCGGATGGCGCAGGCCGCGCAGGGCCATGGCCAGGGGCACGCCGGGCACATCGACCGAATAGCGCGCCGCCCAGTCGATGAAGGTCAGCACGCCGGGCGGCAGGGGTGGGTCGTCGAGCCTTTCCAGAACCGGCTTCAGCGGCCGGTTGCCGCCGGTCCCGTCACGCAGGGCGGTGACCACGCCGCGAATCACGCGGGGCCCCAGGGGCACGGTCACATGGTCGCCGATCGCCAGGCCCAGCCCCTCCGGCTCGGCATAGTCGAACGCCTCCGGCAGCGGCATGGGCAGAAGGACAGAAGCGATGCGCGGCATGGGAATGAGCTTCTGCCGTGAAAGTCCCTCCGGGTCGAGATCAAGCATCGTCGCGCGCCGCAAGCCGGCGTTAACCGATATGGGGTTTGATGCCTCGCCTCTGAGTGGATTTGCCGTGGGCGGAGAAGACCGACGATGAACGACGCGACCCAAGCCTTGATGAAGCCCGTCGATCCCGAGGTCGTCCGCGCCTTCCTGCGCGATGAGCCCGACTTCCTGCGCGACGACAGCGGCCTGCTGGGCGAGCTGGGCCTGCGGGTCGACGGCGGCAATATCATCGACTTCGGCCCCGCCGCCCTGGCCCGCGCCTCTGCCGCCCACAAGCGCGAAGCCGTGGTCCGCCGCGAGATCGAGGACACCGCCCGCGCCAATTTCTCGGCCCAGGCCCAGACCCACGCTGCGGTCATCGACCTGCTGGATGCCCGCAACCATTCCGACCTGGCTCGCCGCGTCGACGAGATGGCCAATCTGCGCTTTTCCCTGACCACCGGCGTCATCGCCCTGGAAGGTCCGGGCCGGGTTCCGGCCGGCTGGCACGCCCTGATCGAGGGCCAGATCGACATGCTGATGGGCGACCACGCCGTGGCGCGCATGGGCTTCTATGCTCCGGCCCTTGGCCTGTTTGGCGACAAGCTGGATCATATCCGCAGCATGGCCATGGTCCGCATGGCCCTGTGGGAGCCCTCGCGGCAGGGCATCCTCGCGTTCGGCTCGTCCGACCCCGAGGCCTTCACCCCCGACATGGGCTCCGAGCTGGTGGCCTTCCTGGCCCGGGTGGTCGAGCGCACCGCCGAGCGCTGGCCCGTTCTGTGACCTCACCTGTGACGAGCGGCCGCCAGGCCCTCGTCGCCTGGCACGACCATCTGGAGCACGAGCGCCGCGCCTCGCCGCGCACCGTGCGGGCCTATGGCGACAACGTCCTGGCCTATCTGAACTTCCTGGAGCGCCATCGCGGCGAGACGGTCACTTTGACCGCCCTGGGCGCGATCACGGCGGCCGAACTGCGCGCCTATCTGGCCTTCCGCCGCAGCGGCGATTCCGCCCTGGCGCCGCGCTCGCTGTCGCAAAGCCTTTCGTCGATCCGCGCCTTCCACCGCTTCCTCGACCAGCGGCTGGACACGCCCAACCCCCACATCGCGCTGGTGCGCGGACCGCGCCTGAAGGCTGGCCTGCCGCGCCCGGTCACCGTGGACCAGGCCCACGGCCTGATCCATGAGATCGGATCGGTATCGGGCGACGGCCCCGACCGCGACGACTGGGAAGTGGCTCGCGACGAGGCGGTGCTGACCCTGCTGTGGGGCTGCGGCCTGCGCATCTCCGAGGGGCTGTCACTGCTGCGTCGCGACGCGCCCCTGGGTGAGGCCCTGCGCATCACCGGCAAGGGCGACAAGACCCGGATCGTGCCGGTGCTGGACGCCGTGCGCGAGGCAATCAACCTCTATCTCGCCGCCCTGCCCTTCGTGCTGTCGCCAAACGAGCCGCTGTTTCGCGCCAAGCGTGGCGGCCCGCTGTCGCCCCGCCATGTCCAGGCTTCGGTGCAGATCCTGCGCGGCCG
Organism: Caulobacter sp.; assembly: GCA_031415995.1. GTDB lineage: Bacteria > Pseudomonadota > Alphaproteobacteria > Caulobacterales > Caulobacteraceae > Caulobacter. Next base: position 19,251 of record JANOSS010000164.1, read on the forward strand.
CCTGGGGCTGTCCGACCGGGTGACGCCACACGCCCTGCGCCACGCCTTCGCGACCCACCTGCTGGGGGCCGGCGCAGACCTGCGCTCGATTCAGGAGCTGCTGGGCCATGCCTCGCTATCGACCACCCAGCGCTATACCCAGGTCGACGCCGCCGGCCTGATGGCCGCCTATGCCAAAGCCCATCCTCATTATGAGTAAAGGTCTGGGGCATCTTGTCACGATGCTCAAAGCAGATTCCGGGAATTAACCTCGTTTTTACTGCCCGCGCGCCTTCTGGTCTCGAGAACCGGCGCCTGTCCTTCGATTGGCGGGCGTTGTGGACATGGGGTTAGCGATGAAGTTCGACGATCTGAAGATTTCGACCAAGGTGGCCTTGCCGGCCGTAATCCTGACCGTGGTGGCTCTGGCCATCGTCGGCATGGGCGCCTGGCAGAGCCAACAGGCCCAAGCCGACACCAGGGTGCTCGTCGAGAACCGCGCGCCGGCCGAATTCCAAGGCGCTCGCTTCAATCGCTTCGTCAACGCCATCGGCTATTCCGCCTATCGCACTGTGTCGGCCACGGCAGGCTCCCCCGAGGCCGCAGCGGCCTCCAAGGAAATCGACGACAACCGGGCCGGCGCCGAGAAGGCCCTGGACGCCATCGTCAAGGCCGATCCGGCGAGCAAGAAGTCTGTCGATGAATTCCGGACGCGCCTGCGCAAGGTCTATGACAGTGCCCGGCAAGGCGCCGATCTGAGCATGATGGACGCCAAGGAGGCTGCCGTGATGGTGATGGCGGTGATCGACCCCGACATCGCCGCCCTGACCAAGGCCGTCACGGCGTTCAATGAAAAGCATCAGCACGAAACTGGGCTGATGGTGGCCAAGGCCGCCAAGGACGCCAACAACGGTACGATCATGACTGCGTCGCTCGGCCTGGTCTCGGCCGCCGCCGCCATGCTCTTCGCCCTGTGGATCGGCCGCGCCAAGATCTCCGCCCCGTTGAACAACCTGTCAAAGACCATGGAAACCCTGGCCCAGGGCTCGGTAGACGTCGACGTGGTCGGCGCCCAGCGCAAGGACGAGGTCGGTGCCATGGCCCGCTCGGTTCAGGTGTTCAAGGACAACGCCCTGGCCCTGCGCACCGCTGAAGCCAACCAGCAGCGCCTGTCGGCCGAGACCGACGCCGAACGCCGTCGCAACCAGGAAGCCGCCGACGCGGCCGCCCGCGAGCAGGCCTTCGTGATGGAAAACCTCGCCACGGGCCTCAACAAGCTGGCCGAAGGCGACCTGACCTACCGCGTCGATCAGGACTTCCCGGAAGCCTACAAGCGCCTGCAGTCCGACTTCAACGAGTCGATCTCGCAGATGGAAGAGGCGATGCGCACCATCGTCCACGCCGCCAGCAGCATCGGCGCCGGCGCTGACGAGATCGCCTCGGCCTCTGACGACCTGTCGCGTCGCAGCGAGCAGCAGGCCGCCAGCCTGGAAGAAACCGCCGCCGCCCTCGACGAGATCACCGCCACGGTGAAGCGCTCGTCAGCCGGCGCCGTCGAAGCCTCGCGGGTTGTCGGCTCGACCCGCGCCGACGCCGAACGCTCCAGCGTCGTTGTGCGCGGCGCTGTCGACGCCATGAACCAGATCGAGAAGTCCTCGCAGTCGATCAGCCAGATCATCGGCGTCATCGACGAGATTGCCTTCCAGACCAACCTGCTGGCCCTGAACGCCGGTGTCGAAGCGGCCCGCGCCGGTGAAGCCGGTCGTGGCTTCGCGGTCGTCGCCCAGGAAGTGCGGGCTCTGGCCCAACGCTCCGCCGACGCCGCCAAGCAGATCAAGACCCTGATCTCGACCTCGACCCAGCAAGTGGGTCAGGGCGTGGCCATGGTCGGCCAGACGGGCGACGCCCTGCAGGCCATCGTCGCCAAGGTCAGCGAGATCGACGCCCTGGTCAGCGAGATCGCCGCCGGCGGCGCCGAGCAGGCCACCGGCCTCAACGAGGTCAATGCCGCCGTCAACCAGATGGACCAGACGGTCCAGCAGAACGCGGCCATGGTCGAGCAGTCCACCGCCGCCAGCCACTCGCTGAAGGGCGAGGCCGGCAACCTGATGCAGATGATCTCGCGCTTCCAGGTCGGCGGATCCAACACGTCGACGGCGCGCGCCCCCGCCCGCCGTCCGGCCCCGCCGGTCACCCGCCCCACCCTGCAGCCGGCCTCGTCCAGCAGCCGTCCGGGCGCCAATCCGGTCCGCGCCGCCCAGGCCAAGCTCGCCGCCTTCGCCGGTTCGGCCAAGCCGGCCGCCGAGGAATGGGAAGAGTTCTAGGGTTTTGTAAGCGTAGCGTAACGCGCCCCACCCCCTCGGGGCGTTCCTCCCCCAAAAGACTTCAAGCCCCGCCAGGACACTGGCGGGGCTTTTTTCATGAGGCATGGGGAGCAAACAAGATCCCTCTCTCTTTGAGAGAGGGAAACCTGTGCCCGAAGAGCCTAGGCCTGCATGGTCCAGCCTTCGACGCCCATGGCCGCCTGGCGCAGGGCTTCGGAGCGGGTGGGGTGCGGGTGGCAGGTGCGGGCCACGTCTTCCGAGGCGCCGCCAAACTCCATGGCCACGCAGTATTCGCCGATCATGTCGCCGACATTGGGGCCCACCATGTGGACGCCCAGGATGCGGTCGGTCGCGGCGTCGGCCAGAACCTTCACCTGGCCTTCGCCCTCGTGATTGATCTTGGCGCGGCTGTTGGCGGTGAACGGGAACTTGCCGACCTTGTAGGCGATGCCCGCGGCCTTCAGCTCTTCCTCGGTCTTGCCCACCGTGGCCACTTCGGGCTTGGTGTAGATCACGCCGGGGATCAGGCCGTAGTTCACGTGGCCGGCCTTGCCCGCGATCAGCTCGATACAGGCCACGCCCTCGTCCTCGGCCTTGTGGGCCAGCATCGGACCGCTGGTCACGTCGCCGATCACCCACACGCCCGGCGCCGTGGTCTTGAAGTGGTCATTGGCGATCATGCCGCGCTTGTCGGGAACGACGCCCACGGTGTCCAGACCCAGACCCTCCGTGTACGGACGGCGGCCGATGGCGACCAGAACATAGTCCGCCGACAGGGTCTGGGCCGCGCCGCCGGCGACCGGCTCGACGGTCAGCTCGACGCCCTTGGCCGAGGCCTCGGCACCGGTGACCTTGGCCCCCAGCTGGAACTTGAAGCCCTGCTTGGTCAGGCTGCGCTGGAACACCTTGGCGGTGTCGTCATCCAGGCCCGGGCAGATGCGGTCCAGATATTCGACCACGGTGACTTCGGCGCCCAGGCGGCGCCAGACCGAGCCCAGCTCAAGCCCGATGACGCCGGCCCCGATAACGACCAGGGTCTTGGGCACTTCGGCCAGCGACAGGGCGCCGGTGGAGTCTAGGATGCGAGTGTTGTCGACGGTGACGGCCGGCAGCGGCGTGGGCTCCGAGCCCGTGGCGATGACGATGTTCTTGGTTTCGAGGGTGGTTTCCGAACCGTCCTGCGCCTTCACGACCACTTTCCCGGCGCCGGCGATGCGGCCCCAGCCCTTGATGTAGTCGACCTTGTTCTTCTTCATCAGGAACTCGACGCCCTTGGTCAGGGCTTCGACGCTCTCGGCCTTCTGGGCCATCATCTGCGGCAGGTTCAGCTTGGGCTTGACCTCGATGCCCAGCTTGGCGAAGTCGCCATTGGTGGCCGAGTCATACATTTCCGAGGCGTGCAGCAGGGCCTTGGAGGGCATGCAGCCGACATTGAGGCAGGTGCCGCCCAGCTTGCCGCGACCTTCGATGATGGCGACCTTCAGGCCCAGCTGACCGGCGCGGATCGCGCCATTATAGCCGCCGGGACCGCCCCCGATGATGACGACGTCGTACTGGGCCATGGGTCTTTGCCTTCAGGACGCGCCGGGAGCGGCGCCGGACTAATATGGGGCCTCGCCGGCCGCACTGTCAGACCTTTGGAGGCGGGAGTTCCTTAGAGCGCGAACGGTTAAAACGAAACCCGCTTTCGACGCTTCGCACCCTGAAAGGCGCGCGAAATCCGGCCTTTGGGCGTCATGGCCCTGGCCGCTTGCCCTGGCGTGACCGTTAGGCGGACGCCCTGCGCCTGCGGAGGAGGCGCGTCGCGCGCCCGGAGGGGCTCAGGGATCCCCTATCCTCGCCCTGCAACGCGCCTTAGCGTGACGCCCATGCTTCGCTCCATTGCCCTCGCCCTGACCCTGCTGACCGCTGCGCCGGCCCTGGCCCAGACCGCGCCCGCCGAAGGCCGCCCGATCATCGTCGGCCAGTCCCTGACCCTGGAGTCGAGGGTCCTCAAGGATACGCGGCGGATCAACGTCCACCTTCCGGCCAGCTATGCCAAGACGCCAGGCAAGACCTATCCGGTGCTCTACCTGCTGGACGGCGGCGAGCAGGAGGATTTCCCGCACATCGCGGGCCTGGCCCAGCTGGGCGAGCTGTCGTGGACCTATCGCGAGATGATCGTTGTCGGGATCGAGGGTGTCGATCGGCGGCGCGACCTGACCCATCCGACCACGGTCGGCAAGGAGCGCAGAGACTTCCCGAGCAGCGGCGGCGCGGCGGCCTATCGCCAGTTCCTGGGCGAGGAGCTGAAACCGTGGATCGCGGCCCGCTATCGCACCAGCGGCGAGACCGCCCTGATCGGCGAGTCCCTGGCCGGCCTGTTCGTGGTCGAGACCTTCCTGAAACAGCCGGCCCTGTTCGACGCCTATATCGCCGCCAGCCCCAGCCTGTGGTGGGACGACCAGAGCCTGGCGCGCGGCGCGGCCGCCGACCTGGCCCGCTGGCCGGCGGGCGAGCGCAGGCTCTACCTGACCCTCGGCGATGAGGGCTCGACCATGCAGGCGGGCGTCGACAGGGTGGTCGCTGCGCTGAACCATGCCCCGCCGGCCGGGCTGACCTGGCGCTACGATCCGATGCCGAGATTGCAGCACAGCACGATCTACCACCCGGCGGCGCTGGAAGCGTTCAAGACGGTGTGGCCGGGGCCCCGATCAGACTGACCGTTCACGAAAAAGGGGCCGCTTTCGCGGCCCCTTCGACGTTCGACGATGCGTCGAGACTAGAGTTCCAGCAGCAGGCGCTGCGGATCTTCCAGGGCTTCCTTGACCTTGACCAGGAAGGTCACCGCGCCCTGGCCGTCGACCACGCGGTGGTCGTAGCTGAGGGCCAGGTACATCATCGGCCGGATCTCGATCTTGCCGTTGACGACCATGGCGCGGTCCTTGATCGCGTGCATGCCCAGGATGCCCGACTGTGGCGCGTTGAGGATCGGGGTCGACATCAACGAGCCATAGATGCCGCCATTGGTGATCGTGAAGGTGCCGCCCTGCATGTCGTCGATCGACAGCTGGCCGTCGCGGGCCTTCTTGCCCAGCGCGCCGATAGCCTTTTCGATCTGCGCCAGGTTCATGGCGTCGGCATCGCGCACCACCGGAACCACCAAGCCCTTTTCGGTGCCAACGGCGACGCCGATGTCATAGTGGTTCTTGTAGACGATGTCGGTGCCGTCGATCTCGGCATTGACGTCCGGCACGGCCTTCAGGGCGGCGACGACGGCCTTGGTGAAGAACGACATGAAGCCCAGCTTCACGCCGTGCTTCTTCTCGAAGATGTCCTTGTACTGACCGCGCAGGGCCATCACCGCGCTCATGTCGACCTCGTTGAAGGTCGTCAGCATGGCGGCATTGTTCTGGGCTTCCTTCAGGCGACGGGCGATCGTCTGACGCAGGCGCGTCATCTTCACGCGCTCTTCGCGCTCATGGAGCGGACGCGGGGCCGACGGCGCGGCGGTGGCCGGAGCCGGGGCCGAGGCGCGGGCTTCGAGGGCGGCCAGGGCGTCGCCCTTGGTGACGCGGCCGTCCTTGCCGGTGCCGGCGACGGTCGAGAGGTCCAGATTGTTCTCGGCGGCGATGCGGGCCGGGGCCGGGCTGACCGGGGCGGCGGCGGCAACGGCCACAGGGGCCGGCGCGGCGGCGGCGACCGGAGCGGGCGCGGGCGCGGGAGCCGGGGCGGCGGCCTTCGGGG